>JACADX010000392.1 GCA_013389125.1 Parvularculaceae bacterium
CCTCTGCTCCCAAAGCAGATGCGCTACCAGACTGCGCTACGCTCCGCCCGCCGGCCACGGGCCATGCCTATTGGACAATGGCGGCCCGGCTGTAAAGCTTATTGATCGCCGAAGATCGGGTGGCGGACGTAATCGCCTTCCTTGACGCCGAGGGCCGCGAGGCGGCCGGCGTTGACTTCAAGGACGGCGGCGACCGGCTCGCCGGAGGTGATCGAGGCGAGCGACATCGGCGTCGTGTCAGCCGCGATTCGTGCGATGCGACCGTCGGCGGCGATGAACGCCATGTCGAGCGGAATTAGCGTGTTCTTCATCCACATCGAATGCTCGGAAATGTCATGGCGGAAGTCAAAAAGCATGCCGGCGTTCTCGGGCATCGATGTCCGGTGCATAAGGCCGATGCGCCGCTCCTCGTCGGTGTCGGCGATCTCGACGAGAAATTCGTGGGCGCCGGTTGCGGACTTGATCGTCAACGTCTCGGCCGACGCGCCGCCTGGTTTTCCCGGCGCGCACGAAGCCGCCGATCCGAAGAGCGCGAAGAGGGCAAGGAGGATGAAACGCCGCGCGACCGCCACTGACGCGTTCCTAGTTCTCCGGATCCGGACGAATCTCGATGGCGAGAAGCCCCTTCGATCCGGACGCGAAAGACACCTGCACGCGCTGGCCCTGGATGACCTCGCCCATGCCGCACTTTCGCAGCGTCTCCATATGCAGGAAGATATCTTCCGTGCCGTCGCCGCGCGTCAGAAACCCGTATCCCTTGGCGCGATTGAACCACTTGACGCTGGCGCGCTTGTAATCGCCGGCCGGCGTCTGGCTCATCATCGACGGCGGCGGCGTCAGCGGCGTCGCCGTGCTGTCGTCGATGTTGATGATCTTGAGCGCCTGCAGGCCCTTGCTTCGTCGAACAGCTTCGCAAACGACGGTTGCGCCCTCGCGCGCCGTCGAGCGGCCGACTTCGCGCAGGCAGGATGAATGAATGAGGACGTCCCCGCCGCCATTGCTGGCGATCAGGAAGCCGTATCCTTTCGTCGGGTCGAACCACTTCACGACGCCTTCAATCGTGAAGGTTTCCTCCTGTCCGACCGGCGACTTGGCGCTGAGCGCGCCCCCAGAAGTCTCCGCCATAGAAGCCGTCATCCCCGTCAGTTCCGTCGAGCGCCGGCTCAGATGCCGTCCGATAGGTCACGCCTGAATCGCCCGACGCACTCTAATCGACTGACTCGCCTGCTTTTTCAAAGCCTCGGCCGGGCCACTCTACGCAGTTGTAACCTGAACGCCATTTACACCTAATTGGCGAGCCGCACCCGCCTCATCAATGCCGCCGGCAAATCTTGCTTGCCGAAGGCTGAAAGTCCCAATCCTAAGCCCTTAAACCGATCCCTGCGCTTCGTAGTCCGAGAGGAATTTCGAGATCAGCAGCAAGAACACCTCGAAGTCGGACTCGATGTTCTGCATCGTGACCCCGCCATTGGCATTCCTGTCCATCTGCAGCGCGACATCGCCGTCGCGATCGACATAAGCGCGCCCGAACTTCACTTCGCTATTGAATTTGCTGAGGAATTTGTGGCCGCCGTCGCCGAGTCGGACATCATTGAGATACGTGATGTAGGAGACGTCCGCATCGGCGCCGTCAACGCCGACCAGCACCACGTGCTCGCCGACCACGACTGCCAGCATATTCGGCTTGAAGTCCTGGACGGAATACCCTTTGGAAGCGAGCGACGATGCGATCTGCGACTTGTTAACGCCAGCCGCCAGCGCGCCGCCCAAAGGCGCGACCGCAAACGCCGCGGCAAGCGCCGCACTCATCCATTTTCTCGTCACGACGCCCCTCCACAGCACTCAGTACCGTTTACGATTGATTAATACATCGGAATTTTGCGAAAAAATCAATCTGCTGAATGGTTAACAAGGGATGTCGCGGGGCTTCGCCAGGCTGCGTTTCGCCCGCTCGTTTTCCCCAAGGGCGAGTTTGGGAGGGGCGCGCATGGCAGGCCCTAGGGGAGTCGAACCCCTCTTTTCAGGTTGAAAACCTGACGTCCTAACCGATAGACGAAGGGCCCGCAGCTATAAAGCGCGCGTCAAAAAGCGAGGGCGCTGTATAGGCGAGGATTTGCAAGCGGCGCAAGGCCCTATGGATCGTCATCAACCGACATCCTCGGCGGCGTCGACGATGTGAAATTGCGCCGCGTCGCCGCCGCGCCAGTCGTCCGGTTTCACCCGGCCCGCGAGATGCAGGCGGCTCTTCGTCGCGAGAAGATCGCCAAGCGGCTCGCCAATCGCCCTGAAGGCGATCGCGCGAACGCGCTCTCCAACCGCGCTTGCGAGCTCGCAGGCTAAATGCCCGGTTCCGACGGGCTTTGCGCGTTCGACCCGCATCGAAGCGATCGCAAAGACCGGCTCAGGATTTTCAGGACCGAAGGGTCCCGCCTGCGCGATCATGCCGGCCATGGCGCCCGAAACGGCGGTCGGCGCGATGAGCGCATCGATGTCCCGGACCCATGTGAGAAGCGCCCGGTCGACAGCCTCCCGGCAGGCCTCGGTCAGATACGCCGTGAACGCCGGTATCGCCTCCGCGGCGATCGTAAGTCCGGCCGCCATCGCGTGGCCGCCGCCGGCGATGAGCAGTCCCTCATCGCGCGCCCGTCGCACCAACGCGCCAATATCGACGCCGGCGATCGATCGCGCCGACCCCTTGCCGACGCCGTTCTCAATGCCGATGACGAAAGTCGGCCGCTCGTAACGGTCTTTCAGGCGGCCGGCGACAATCCCGATGACCCCCGGGTGCCAGCCCTCGCCCGCGGCGACGACGACGGGGCCCTCGCCGCCGCGCGATCCGTCGATCACCCTGATCGCCTCGCGCAGCACGGCGCTTTCGACCTCTTGCCGCTCGGCGTTCATGACATGAAGCTTCTCGGCGAGCATCGCGCGCCGGGCTGGATCGTCCGTCGTCAGAAGATCGAATGCGAGGCGCGCATGGCCGATGCGGCCGGCGGCGTTAATCCGCGGCCCCAGCAGAAACCCGAGATCGTAGGACGTCGCGGGCGCCTTGAGGCCGGCGCGCGCGCCGAGCGCCGCAAGACCGGGATTTCCGCCGGCGTTGAGCGCCCTAAGGCCCTGCGCGGTCAAAAGCCGCGCAACGCCCGTCATCGGCATCACATCGCAGACAAGCCCGAGCGCGGCGAGGTCGAGAAACCGCCGGACATCGGGCTCTGATCGCGTCGCGAAAAAGCCCGCTGCGCGCAGCGCGCGGTTTACGGCGACAACCGTCATGAAGGCGACGCCGGCTGCCGAGAGCGTCTTGAGGCTCGATCGGTCATCCGGACGGTTCGGATTGACCGTCGCAAAGGCGCCGGCGGGCGGCGGGCCGTCCATCTGGTGGTGATCAAGGACAATGACGGAAAGACCGTCCTTCGCCGCAGCGCCGATCGCCTCGTGCGCCGCCGCGCCGCAATCAACGGTCATCACAAGGCGCGCGCCGCCGTCTTTCAACGCGCGGAACGCCGCGATCGAAGGCCCATAGCCTTCAAGAATGCGGTCCGGCAGGTAGACGTCGAGCGGCGCATCGAGCGCGCTGAAATAGCCTTTGAGGATCGCGGCGGCGCAGGTTCCGTCAACGTCATAATCGCCGAAGACGCCGCAGCGCTCGCCATTGATGATCGCCTGACCGATGCGCGCTGCGGCGACGTCCATGTCGGCAAGGACCGAAGGATCCGGAAGTCCTTTGCGAAGGCTCGGATTTAGGTAATCGCGCGCCTCGCCGGCTTTCACCCCGCGGGCCGCGAGGAGTCGCGCCAGCAGCGGCGCACAGCCGGTTTCTTCGGCGATTGCGGCGGCTGTCGTCGCCGAATAGCCGCGCAGGACCCATCGACGTCCCGAAACAGGCCGGCCCATCGCGGGAAGCGCCAGATCCGCGAAGGACGCGTCGACCGGCGGCGCCGCGGCGCCAATGCGCATTAAGGGTTCGGACATGCAGGAGGCCCTTGGTCAAAAATCGTGTCGACCGATTCGCATGGCGTCTTCGTCTGACGCAACCCGCTGGAGAAAGGGCGAGCGTCCTCCGCGACGATTGGGGAGATTCAACCGCCGCAGGCTTGGCGCTTGAATTGCAGGTAAGGATTTGATCGCATCTTCGCGCTTGACGAGACGGTTAAGGGTAGTGGCGGGCTCAGTCTTCGTAAGGGCGTCCATCAGCGCAATTGGCTTTACGCTTTTTAGCGCCGTCTGCGTGTTCGGACCATTCGGCGCCCCGAAAATCGAGGAAAAACTCGCGGCCGCGGCGAGGTCCGGCCTTCGGAGCGTCGGCGAGGCTTGGGCGATCGCCGATCCTGACGGACAGGTGATCCGGCTTTCCGGTATCGCGCCGGACGAAGCCGCTCGGAGGCGGGCGATCGAGGCGTCGCTCAAGGCGGTCGGGCCCGGAGGCCGCGCGCTCGGCGGCGTCACGCGCGTCGACTCCAGCGGCGTCGTCATTGCGCGCGCGCCGAAGTTCGTCGCGCTTGACGATTTCCAATTCGAAGCCGCGTTTCGCGACGGCGTCCTTTCGCTCGCCGGGATGACGCCGAGCGATGATGCGCGGCGAGCGGTTGTCGCCGCGTTCGCGGGCGACGAGCCGCCTTCGCTTGATGACAAGTCGAAGACCGCTCCCTTGGCGGAAGAAGCGGCGTGGGTCGCCACGATGGACGCCGTTCTTCGCGCCCTGTCGATGCTTGACGTCGGCGAGGTGCGCCAGTCCGGCGCCGCCATCGCAATTTCAGGGTCGGCGAAGGATGCGGCGGCCGCCGAAGCGGCCGAGAGCGTCATCGCCGGCGCGCAGGGCGCCTTCACAATCGACGCCCGATTGTCGACCTCCGAGACGGGCGCCCCGCGCGATATTCCGGCGACGGACGACGTCAAGGCCTGCCAGGACGCCATCAATCGCGCGCGGAACAGCCGTCGGCTCGAGTTCCGCCAGAACAGCGCGCTCCTTGGCGCCGAGGACCGCGCGTTCCTCGAGGCCTTCGCGCGCGAGACCGCCCCTTGCGCCGGTCAGACGATCATCGTCGAGGGGCACACGGATTGGGACGGCGCACGGGAGGCGAATCTGGCGCTGAGCGCGCGGCGCGCCGAGGCCGTCAAAGCCTATCTCGTCGCTATCGGAAGCGGGGCGGCCCTGGAGATTCGCGCCTTCGGCGAAACCCGCCCCGTCGCGTCGAACCGAACGGTCGCCGGCCGCGCGCGCAATCGCCGGATCGACTTCGTCCTCGCAGGCAATGATCAGGAATCGGATTAGCGCCAAGCGATGCTCTGGCTTGTCACGCAGATGTGGCTGTTTCTGCTTCTCGCCTTTCTTCTCGGCGCGGCGGCGGGCGTTTGGGTCTGGAGCGCAAGGCGCCGGAAAACAGCGACAGCGCTCGACAAGGATGGCGCGCTCGATGACGCGAGCGCTCAGGCGGCGGCGCCGCCGACGCTTCTTGAAAGGCCCGATGGGCGCCGGGACGACCTGACGCAGATCATCGGCATCGACGGCGCGACGGAGCAGAAGCTGAACGCGCTCGGCGTCTTTCACTTGCGCCAAATCGCGGCGTGGGACGAAGCGGCTGCGCGTTGGGTCGAATTCCGGCTCAATGAGCCAGGCCGCGTCGCCCGCGAGCGGTGGACCGAACAGGCCGATAGCTTGCGCTGACCGTCCCGCCGGCGTTTTGACAGGCCAAGGGCTCCGGCGTAGTCGGCGTCTTGAGGAGCTCCATCATGATTCCACGCTACGCCCGCGACGAAATGACGGCGATCTGGTCGCCCGAATCCCGCTTCCGGATCTGGTTTGAAATCGAAGCGCACGCCGCGGACAAGATGGCGGCGCTCGGCGTCATTCCGAAAGAGGCCGCCTCCAAAGTCTGGGAAAAAGGCCGCAACGCCAGGTTCGACGTCGACCGCATCGACGCGATCGAGCGCGAAGTCAAACACGACGTCATCGCGTTTCTCACTCACCTCGCCGAGATTGTCGGGCCGGAGGCGCGGTATGTTCATCAGGGCATGACGTCGTCCGACATCCTCGACACCTGCCTTTCGGTCCAGCTTGCGCGCGCGTCGGACATTCTCATCAATGACGTCGATCGCGTGCTCGCCGCGCTGAAAAAACGCGCGTTCGAACACAAGATGACGCTGACCATCGGGCGCAGCCACGGCATTCACGCCGAACCGACGACGTTCGGCGTAAAGCTCGCGGGCTATCACGCGGAGTTTGCCCGGGCGCGGCGCAGGCTCGTTGCGGCGCGCGAGGAGATCGCCGTCTGCGCCATTTCGGGGGCGGTCGGCACCTTCGCCAATGTCGACCCGTCGGTCGAAGCGCATGTCGCCGAGAAAATGGGCCTTGCGATCGAGCCCGTCTCGACGCAAATCATTCCGCGCGACCGCCACGCGGCCTATTTCGCCGCCCTCGGCGTCGTCGCCTCGTCAGTCGAGCGCCTCGCGACCGAGATCCGCCACCTGCAGCGCACGGAAGTTCTCGAAGCGGAAGAATATTTTTCGCCCGGCCAGAAAGGGTCGTCGGCGATGCCGCACAAGCGCAATCCCGTGCTGACGGAAAACCTCACCGGCCTCGCGCGCCTCGTCCGCATGTGCGTCGTCCCAGCGATGGAGAATGTCGCGCTCTGGCACGAACGCGACATCTCGCATTCGTCGGTCGAGCGCGGCATCGCGCCCGACGCGACGATCCACCTCGACTTTGCGCTGAACCGTCTCGCCGGAGTCATTGAAAATCTTATCATTTATCCGGAACGGATGCGCGAGAACCTGAACCGGCTCGGCGGGCTCGTCCACTCCCAGCGCGTCCTGCTCGCGCTGACCCAGGCGGGCGTCTCGCGCGAGGACGCCTACCGGCTCGTGCAGCGAAACGCGATGCCGGCCTGGCGCGGCGAGGGAACATTCCTCGACAATCTGAAGAATGACAAAGAGATCGCCGCGCGCCTCGCCGCCGCGGATCTCGAAGCGCTCTTCGACGACGCCTATCACGTGAGGCATGTTGACACGATTTTCCGACGCGTCTTCGGCGGCTGAGCGGATCCCGCATGAAGCTGATTGACCGTCTGCGGGCGCTTTATCGCGGCGACGACGAAGAGACCCGCCGCTTTCACCTTGCCCTCGCGGCGTTCGATCTCGCGACGATCATTTTCTTGATCGCTTCTTCGTTCTATCAGGGCTCGCCGGCCGTCGAAGCGATGGACGCCGTCATCGGCGTCGCCATCTTGATCGAGCTCGCCGCCCGCATCGCGGCGAGCCGGTCGCCGCGTCGGGAATTCTTCAGCCCGTTCACGATTGCGGACGTCATTGTCGTCGCGTCGCTTCTCGCGCCCATTCTCGGAGAGGGCTTCGCCTTCCTTCGGATTCTGCGCTTGCTGAGACTTTTGAACGCCTACAAGCTCTTCAGGAAGACGCGTCCCGCCGGCGGCTATTTCGCGCGCAACGACAGGACGATCGTCGCGGCGACGCATCTAGCGATTTTCCTCTTCGTCTCGACGGCGGTCGTCTACGAAAGCCAGCGGCGCATCAACGATCAAATCGCCAACTATGTCGACGCCTTCTATTACACAGTGACGACTCTGACGACGACGGGCTACGGAGACATCACGCTCAAGGGGCATGCCGGCCGGCTTCTGGCGGCGGCGCTGATGATCATCGGCGTATCCTTATTCCTGAGACTCATTCACGCCGCGCTCCGGCCGAACAAGGTCGAATTCAAATGTCCCGATTGCGGCCTCAAGGATCATGACATCGACGCCGTCCACTGCAAGACGTGCGGCCGGATTCTCAACATTGAAGATGAAGGCGCGGTCTGAAGGCGCGCACGCATCGTCGCGCGCCGGCCGCCTTTTGTCGGAATCGGCTTGCGCCTCGCGCGGCGCGGGGGAGATCGCTCGACGCCGCCCGACGCGAAGACGCGCGTCGCCCGGAGCTTCGACATCATCGGCGGCGGCTAGAAGCCGCGTCGGCGATCTGCATGGAAACTTCAGCCTGCGGAGAAAAAATGAACCGCCCGGCGGGGTCGGCCGGGCGGTTCTACTGCCGTTCGGAGGGGATTGAACGGCGGGGGACTAACGAGCGATCACGCGAGCGCCGAGCGGCGGCGGTCCCGGCCAGGGCCGAGGATGCGGCGTCGCGCCGTCTTGAGCCTCCAGCCGACGCCGGCGAAACCGAGCATCATCAGCGCCCATGCGGCGGGTTCGGGCGCGTTCGAGACGCCGCTGACGCCGTCGATCAGCGCGCCTGGCGTTCCGAAGGACGCTAGGTTCTGGATGCGCACAAGCGAGCAGCCGGTTGCGGAGACCGTCGCGCAAAGCGCGGTGAAGTCCGCTGAAAAGACGCCGCCCGCCCCCATGTCGACGAAGGGGATCGACCCGGCGGAGTATGTCGCGACGCCGCCGATGATTTCGCCGACCGAAACCGACAGGAAGTTGAACGCCGGCGAAGACGGCAGAGCCAAAAGCGTCGCCGCGATATTCTGCCCGGTCAGCGGATAGGCGTACTGAAGCACGAGGTCGCCGCCGGAAAGGATCGTCGCGGCGCTTCCGTTGGGACTGAACAGCGCGCCGGCGGCGTTGAGGACATTCGTCTGGCTGTAGACCGACGATGCGTAAATCGTCGTCGCCGCGCGCGCCGGAAACGCAGCGAGCATCGCCGCGAGCGCGACGACAACAATGCGAGTAGCCATGGTCATGGCCGTTCTCCTTGGACGTGACGTCGCCACGACGTCGCCACGCCCCCCTCATTCAGCAGCGAGGAGAATAATTAGGAGGCTTTAAGGAGAGATTTCCCGATCCTTAACAATTCTATTGATCAGGTCTTAATTTGAACGAACGCCGGCTGAAGCGCGCGCCGGCGTCGAAGCCGCCAGGCGACGGCGCCGAAGCCGACGATCATCAGCGCCCATGCGGAAGGCTCAGGCGCCGCCGCGACGCCTGAAACGCCGTCAAGACTGAAGCCGGAACCAAGCGGCCCGGCGACGCGGATTCGCAACAGCGAACAGCCGGTCGCCGACACCGTCGCGCAAAGCGCCGAGAGGTCGAGCGTGTGCAGCGCGCCGAGCCCGCCCGGCAGCGCAAGATTCGCCGAAAATGTCGCGATGCCGCCGATGACTTCGCCGATTGCGATCTGCACGTTGCTGCCGGCCGTCAGCCGCTGGCCTGACAGAATTGTCGTGCTGCCGGTGATCGCCTCCGACATCTGCAAGGTCAGCGTGCTTGCGCCGAAAAGGCGGAAGATGGTCGCCGAACTCCCGTTCGCCGCGCCGATCGCGTTGCCGGGCGCGAACACCGTACCGCCCGTCCCGAAGACCGACGCGGCGTAAACGGTCGTCGCCGCCGCCGCCGGCTGCGCCGCCGCGAGAAAAAGGAAGATCGCCGCAAACAGGCGCATCAACGGGCCCTTCACGCCTCTTGATCGATAGCGATAGCGCGCCCGCCCTTAAAACTTTCGCAAATTGCATGGTAAATGCGCCGCAAATTGCGCCGTATCGCGCGCCATCACGATGCGGAGAGTTGCGGCGTCCTCGCCCGGCTCTCACGGCGATTTGCTGGGCGGCGGCGCCGGCGCGCCCGTATGTTGCTCGCAAAATGAAAGGAAAGCTCCTCATGGTGCGGATCTTGTTGGCGGCGCTCGCCGCGGCGTTCGCGACCGGCCTTCTGTGGCTCGCATCCGGAAGCGCCTCGCGAGCCGCCGAACCGGTTCCGAAGACGGCGCCGGACGGCCTCGCGACGGCGGTCTTCGCGGGCGGCTGCTTCTGGTGCGCCGAGGCGGATTTCGACAAGCTCGACGGCGTCAGGGATGTCGTTTCGGGCTATTCGGGCGGCCTTATGAAAAACCCGACCTATGAAGACCATGAGGGCCATCTCGAGGCCGTGCAGGTGACCTACGATCCAAGGGTCGTCGCCTATCGAACGCTCGTCGATTATCATCTGCGTCACATCGACCCCTTCGA
>JACADX010000413.1 GCA_013389125.1 Parvularculaceae bacterium
GGATTCGCCATGTTCGTGATGGGCGGAAACATATTCCTCGGGCTCGTTGTGTTCGGCGTCATCATGATCGTCAACTTCATGGTGATCACCAAAGGCGCCGGGCGCATGGCGGAAGTCGGCGCGCGTTTCGCCCTCGATGCGATGCCCGGAAAGCAGCTTGCGATCGACAGCGACGTGGCTGCAGGCGCGATCAGCCACGAGGAAGCGCGTGAGCGTCGACAGCGCGAGCAGGAAGAAACGACGTTCTTCGGTTCGCTCGACGGCGCGTCGAAATTCGTGAAGGGCGACGCCATAGCCGGCCTTCTCATCACGTTGCTCAATCTCGTCGTCGGCGTCGGCGTCGGCGTCGGCGTCCATAACCTTTCGGTCGGCGCCGCAATCGAAACCTACTCCATCTTGACGGTGGGCGACGGCCTCGTGACCCAGATTCCGGCCGTCATCATTTCCGTGGCCGCCGCGCTTCTCCTTTCCAAAGGCGGGGCGGCGGGCGCGGCCGACAAGATACTGTCGCGCCAGCTCCTCGCTCATCCCGCAGCGCTCTACGCGGTCGCAGCGGCGCTCGGCTGTTTCGCGGTCGTCCCGGGACTGCCGTTCCTGCCGTTTATGGCGGCGGCGCTCGCTTTCGCCGGCGTCGCCTATCGCCTGCAGGGAATCAGGCGACGAGCCGCGACGCCGCCAGCTGAGAACGCGCCGGCGCCGGTCGCGGAAAAGTCTCTCGGCGATCTCATGAATCTCGACGAGATACAGGTTGAATTCGCAAGCGATCTCGTGCCGCTCGCGCTGGACATGGCGACCGGCCTCGATACGCGCGTCGCCAAGATTCGCAATCATGTGGCGGCGGAGTTCGGCTTTGTCGTTCCGCCGATCCGGCTCAATGACAACGCGGATCTTGAACCCGGCGAATATGTGATCTGGATCCATGGCGTTGAAAGCGCGCGCTTCCGCCTGCGAGCCGGATGCGTGCTGATTCTCGCGGAAGAAGACGAAGTATTTCCATTCGACGGCGCGCCGGTTGAAGAGCCGGTCTACGGCGCGTCGGCGCGATGGATCGCTGCGCAGCACCGAGAGGCCGCCGCCAGCCTTGGATGCCCCGTCATAGAGCCCCCCGAAATCCTGGCTACTCACTTGCTCGAAACAATCAAGGGGAATTTCGGTCGCCTGATGACCCGCCGCGCTGTCAGGAAGATCCTTGATGAATTCGTAAAGACGTCGGATCCGGCCCGCAGCGCGGCGAACCGCCAGATAGTCGATGAATTCATTCCGGACAAGGTGCCGATCGAAATCGTGCAAAGCGTGTTTCGCATACTGCTCGAAGAGGCCGTATCGATTCGAAACATCCCCGTAATCCTTGAAGCGGCGGCGGAAGCGCGGCCTTGGTGTCAGAGCGCCGACAAGATGGCCGAACATGTGCGCCGGCGCCTTTCGCGCCAGATCACCGCAAGCCTCAAGACTGAACTCGGGCAGGTGCCGCTCGTCCAGTTGTCGCCGGAATGGGAGGCGGTCTTCAGCCGGCACGAAACGACGAATGAGGCCCAGGAAAAAGAAGTCGCGCTGCCGCCTGAGGAATTCAATCGGCTCGCGCGATCGATCAGCGATCAACTGCGCAAAGCGGCGGCGAACAAGCTTTTCCCGGCTGTCGTGACGTTTCGCGAACGGCGGCGCTTCATCCGCGACGTTCTGCACGCCAAGGGCATCCGCAATCCGGTGATAGCCTATGACGAACTCGATACGCAAGCAAAGCCGCTTCTCGTAGGCGCCGCGTGAGCGAGCTCCTCGACATCTTGCTTAGCCTTGCGGATGGCGCGAGCGGCCATATCCCGGTCTTTGTCGGCGTGTTTTGTCGAATTTCCGCAGCAGCGTTTCTCATGCCGGGATTCGGCGAGCCCTTCACGCCGATTCGCGTGCGCCTTGCCGCAGTATTCGCGTTTACGATCATCGTGGCCCCGACGTTAAGTGGCGACGCCGCTCCGTTCGCCAAATCGCCTGTCGGATTTTTCACGCTTGTCGGCGCCGAAATCCTGACGGGGCTCGTCATTGGGTTTGCTCTGCGCCTCGCGATCATAGCGCTGCAAACGGCGGGCGTGATCGCCGCGCAGCATCTTCAGATGTCCCAGCTTTTTGGTCCAGGGGTCGGTCACGATCAGGAAACGCCGCTTTCGGGGATCTTGTTGATGGCGGCGCTTGCTCTTGCGACGGCGAACGATCTTCATATCGACTTGGCGGCGGCGCTCGTCGCGTCCTATTCCGCAATTCCGATCGGCGCGGCGCCTGCTTCGGGCGAAATCGCCGAATTCACGGCGCAAGGCGGCGGCGAGGCCCTGCGAACCGCCTTCGCCTTGGCGACGCCCTTCGTCCTGCTCGGATTCGCCTATTCGATCGCGCTAGGAGCCATGAACCGCGCAATGCCGTCGCTGATGGCGTCGTTTGTCGGCGCGCCGGCCATCCTGATTGCCGGGTTGACGCTCTTCGCAGGAACCGCGTCAGTCATGCTTGACCGCTGGAACGACGCATATGCGGCGCTCATTACCGACCCGTTTGCGGGGCTGCGATGAGCGACAACGACGCTAGCGACGGACAGGAAAAGAGCTTTGACCCGACGCCGAGCCGGCTGGAAAAGGCTCGGCGCGACGGCGACATCGCATTGTCGCGGGAGACGACGGCGTCAGCCGCTTATCTCGGACTCTACGTCGTCGCTGCGTCCGGCGCCGGGGGAATATCGATTGCGCTGGCGCAGACGTTGCGTCGCCTGCATGAGGCGCCCGCCGAATTCACAATGCTGAGCGATGGCCGGGCTCATGTCGCCGCCGTGTCGCTGGCCAAGTCGGTCGCTTCGTCGGGCGCCTTGCTTCTGGCGGCGCCCGCCGCTTGCGTCGTCGCGGCGATCGTCGCGCAGAAGGCGTTTGTGTTCACGCCGTCAAAGATCGCGTTCAAATGGTCCAGGCTTTCGATCGCCGAAAATGCGAAGCAGAAGTTCGGGCCGCAGGGACTATCCGAATTTCTGGTCAGCGCCGCAAAGCTCGCTGGCGTGCTTGCTCTATTCCTGCTGCTGTTCGCCGGCCGCTACATGCAATTGCCGGCGGCGGCGCTTCTGCCGGCGGAAGCCGCGGCGCCCGCGCTGCATAAGGAGGCGGTGCTACTCCTCGGCGCCGTGCTGATCCTTTCCGTAGCTATTGCGGCGTTCGACGCGGTCCGGGTCCACGGCGCCCGCAGGAAGCGTCTGATGATGTCGCTCGACGACATAAGGCGCGAAAGCAAGGAAACCGAGGGCGATCCGCACATGAAGCAGTCGCGCCGCGAACGCTCGCGGGCTCTTGCGACGAACCGCATGCTGCTTGACGTTCCCAAGGCGAGCGTCGTCATCGTCAATCCGACGCATTACGCAGTTGCGTTGAAATGGGATGGTCCGAAAACAGGCGCGCCCGTCGTCATCGCCAAGGGCGTCGA
>JACADX010000379.1 GCA_013389125.1 Parvularculaceae bacterium
CCGCAGCGCTGGCGGGGGGACGGCTTGACGCCCTTGTCAACAATGCGTCGACCTTTGCGTTCAACAAGGCGACAACATTCATGGTCGATGACTGGCGGCGCGACGAGACGGTCAACCTTCTGACGCCGATCCTCCTTGCGCGCGCTTTTGCGGCCGGCCTTCCGCAAAGCGCGAGCGGCGCCGTCGTCAACATTCTCGACCAGAAAATCTGGAACCTCAACGCCGACTTCTTCACCTACACGATGTCGAAGATCGGCCTTGAGGGCGCGACGCGCCTTCTTGCGCGCGCGCTCGCGCCGGCGGTTCGCGTCAACGCCGTCGCGCCGGGACTGACGCTCCCGAGCGGGCGACAGACGCAAGAGGAATTCGCGGCCGTCGCCGGCAAATATAATCTGATGCGCCGGCCGATCGACATCGAGGCGATCGCGGGCGCCGTCTCTTTCCTTCTTTCCAATGACGCCGTGACCGGCCAGACCATTATCGTCGACAACGGCCAGCATATGGTCGCTTCCGATCACGACGTCATGTTCCGGACAAGAGGCCATTCATGAACCGGCCGCTCTTGAACGCCGATCACTACTACATCGTGCTCGACCGGTACCGGCTCGACGTGTCGATCGGCATTCACGAGTTTGAACGCGCCAAGCCGCAGCCGGTGACAGTCTCGATCGCCGTCGCTTTTCGCCGCCGCAAGGAATATCAAGACCGGATTTCGGAGGTCATCGACTATGACTTCCTGCGGGCCGAGATCGCCGCCCTCGTGCATGATCGCCACATCAATCTCCAGGAGACGCTTTGCGAGGCGGTTCTCGCCATCTGCCGAAAGGGCGGCGCGAGGGGCGCGATCGTCCGCTCCGAGAAAACCAACGTCTATCCGGACGCGCACTCCGTCGGCTGCGAGATGAGCTGGTTCGATGAAGGCGTCCTGTTTGGAAGTTGAATGTCGTGTACGAACAATCCTTTCAGTTTGCGTTCGAGGCGGCCCATGATCTCGCGGAGACCGTCGAGGGTCAGAGTGACCATCCTTACGCGCGCCTTCACGGCCATTCCTTCGTCGCGACCTTAACCTTGCGCGCCGAACGCCTCGCGCCCGAAGGCTGGATCATCGATTTCGCCGACCTCAAGGCGATCGCGGCGGAGCTCCGCGGCCGGCTCGACCATCGCCTCTTGAACACGATCGAGGGTCTTGAGCGCCCGACGCTCGAGAACATCGCATCATGGATCTTCAAGGAGGCGTCGCGACGCGCCCCGGCGCTCTATAAGGTCGAGCTTCAGCGCCCGACGCTGAATGAGCGCGTCGCCTATTGCGCCAAGACCTGATTATTCAGCAGGCGCGAATTCGAGGTCGCGCGCGCGCGGCGCCGGCGCGAGGCCGTCAATCAGCATGGCGAGACGGATGATGCCGGCAAGGCCGATGAAGACGAGGAAGGCGCCGAAGCCAAGGACGACGGCGAAGATGACCGGCGAGCCGCCGGGTTCTATAACCGCGACCGCTCCATCATCAGGCGAAACGCGGACATTGACCGCCTTGCCGGGCTCGTAGACCGCGCCTGACGCCGAAAGCGCGCCGGTCCAGAAGCGCACGCGTTCGCCGACATGCGAGGTCTCGCCGTCAAACCACGCGTAACGCACCGCCCGGTCGCCGGCGTCGTTGCTGAGGACGACGCCTTCGACGGCGGTCCAGTTGAGGCTGGCGCGCGCCCGCGCATAGTCCTCGACCGCCGCATAGGCCGCAACGACCCCAGCGGCGGCGACCGCCCCGAAGAGAATGAAGGCGCCGAGCGCGCCCTTAAGATCGTCCCGCGCGTCCATCGTTTGACCCGCCGTCGCCCCCGATATAGCGGATTACGATATGGTCAGCGTTGATAACGAAGCCTTAACCCGCCGCTGAGAAATGTCGGACGAGACGCAAGACATTGTTCATCCGCTTCGCGGCGCCGCCCTGATCGCCGACGAAGTCGCGCGCTTGCCCGGCAAGCCCGGCGTCTACCGGATGATGAACGACGCGGGCGACGCGCTCTACGTCGGCAAGGCGAAGAGTCTTCGCGCGCGCGTCTCGGCCTACGCCAAGTCCGGCGGTCACTCGAATCGCATCATGCGGATGATCGCCGAGACGGCGCGGATGGAATTCGTCGTCACCGCGACCGAAACTGAAGCGCTGCTACTCGAAGCGAACCTCATCAAGCAGCTCAAGCCGCGCTACAATGTCCTTTTCCGCGACGACAAATCCTTCGCCTACATCCTGATCGCCGAGGATCATGAGGCGCCGCAGATCTTGAAGCATCGCGGCGCGCGAAAGCGCAAGGGCGCCTATTACGGTCCGTTCGCCTCCGCCGGGGCGGTGAACCGGACGCTCAATACGCTGCAAAAGGCCTTTCTCCTGCGCTCATGCCCCGACAGCGTTTTTGACAACCGGACGCGCCCCTGCCTCCTCCACCAGATCAAACGCTGTTCGGCGCCCTGCGTCGGGCTCATTTCGGCGGCCGCCTACCGCGAACTTGTCGAAGAGGCGAAGACGTTTCTCGACGGCGATTCGCAAGGAGCGCAGCGGCAATTGTCGAAGTAAATGGAGGACGCGGCCGCCGCGCGCGATTTCGAACGCGCGGCGCGGCTTCGCGACCGCATCCGTGCTCTCACCTATGTGCAAGGGGCGCAGGACATCAACGCCGAAGGGATCAGCGAGGCGGACATCTTCGCCATCCATTCCGAAGGCGGACAGTCCTGCGTCCAGGTCTTCTTCTTCCGCGCCGGCCAGAACTGGGGCAATCACGCGTTCTTTCCAAAGCACGATCGCGAGGACGACCCCGCCGCGATCCTTTCCGCCTTCATCGCGCAGTTCTACGACGGCCGCGAACCGCCGTCGCTGATCCTCGCCAATGAAACGCCGGACCAGGCCGAGCTTCTCGCGGAAGCCTTGACCCTTCGCGCCGGGCGAAAGGTGACGCTGGCGACGCCGCAGCGCGGCGAAAAGCGCTCGATCATGGATCAGGCGTCGATGAATGCGCGCGAGGCGCTCATCCGGCGGGCGGCGGAGAACGCAAGCCAGCAAAAATCGCTGGAGCGCCTTGCGGAGGTTCTCGATCTCGAAGCGCCGCCGCGCCGCATCGAGGTTTACGACAACTCGCATATTTCCGGCGCGAACGCCGTCTGCGCGATGATCGTCGCCGGCCCCGACGGCTTTGAGAAAAAGCGCTACCGCAAATACAACATCAAGACGGCGGATCTCGCGCCCGGCGACGATTATGCTATGATGCGCGAGGTTCTGACCCGCCGCTTTTCGCGGTTGATGAAGGAGGACGACGAGGAGACGCGCCCCGATCTCGTCGTCATTGACGGCGGCAAGGGCCAGCTTTCGGCCGCGCTCGGCGTCTTCGTGGAACTGGGGCTCGATCCGCAGGCGGAGGGAATCGCGGTGATCGGCGTCGCCAAGCCGCGCCGCGAGACCGAAGCGGGCGAAAAGCGCGTCGATCGCACGATGGGCGCGGTCGGCGAGCAGGTCGCGCTTCCGGGGAGGGAGCCGTTCCTCCTTGGCCCCCGCGATCCGGCGCTGTTCTTCCTGCAACGCCTCAGAGACGAGGCGCACCGCTTCGCGATCGGCGCGCATAGGGCGAAGCGCGCGAAATCGCTAGGCCAAAATCCGATCGACGACATTCCGGGCGTCGGGCCGTCAAAGAAGCGCGCGCTCCTCAATCATTTCGGTTCGGCGAAGGAAATCGCGCGGGCGAAGAAGGAGGATCTGACGGCGGTCGAAGGGATTTCAGCGGCGTTGGCGCAGCGGATCTATGATTATTTTCACGGTTGAGTAGCGGCGCGCAACGCAATCATGCGGTTCCGGTATTGGCGCACTGATGGGCGCGCGTGCTAAGTCTTTTTCGAATTGACGGAGGCGCCATGTCATACGTGAAAGGCGCGCTCAACGCGCTGTTGTTTGCCGCCGTTCCCGCGGCGGCGGCTGTCGCCGTCGCCGCCTACGTCGATGCGCATCCGCCGGAATTCGCCCACGCGTCGCAGGCCGCGGCCCTCCAGATTGCGGCGCTGGCGCCGCTCCTTGCCGGCGGCGTCCTCGGCGTCTTTCTTTCCGTGTGGAGCGGCATGACCGCCGACCCCCTGAGGGCGAATTTCAGCCGCATGCTGACGCTTTCGGCAATGAGCGGCGTCCTCTTCGGCGCCGCGGCGCTCGCGACCGATCATTATGCAGGCTTTTCCGGGCTTATTGCGGCAAAGCTCGGCGTCAAATCGATCCACATCGCCTTTCCCGCCTCGGCCTATGTCTACGCCGCAGGCGCCGTCGCGGTGGAGTGCCTCCACCGGCTGATCCCGGTTTCGATTCTTTACGCCGTCGTTGCGCGACTGATCTTCAAAGGCCGCGGCGAAGCGGGAGTTTTCTGGACGCTCGCAGCCTTGAGTTCGCTCATCGAACCTTTAAGCCAGGCGCCGCTCGCCGGCGCCGAGCC
>JACADX010000322.1 GCA_013389125.1 Parvularculaceae bacterium
CGCGATCGTTGGACGGTTCGCCGTTTTCAAAGCGGTCAGGCAGTAGGAAATAGACGATTTCATCTTCAGGCGGACGATCGAGCGAGACCATGGGCGCCGCGTTCGCGGCGGCAACGCCGGTTGCGAGCGCCGAAAGGACCGCCGGAAGCCCCGCGAGCGGGAACCGCAGAATCCGTCCAGCTTTGTTCATGGCGCTTCCTTTCGACCGCGATTCCAGGCGCGACGCCTGACAATGCCAAACGAAGTTTACCTTTGCAAGTTTTTACATTCTCGTTGTTGTGGCGGTGCCACATTGAGGGTGCGGTTTCAAACACCAAAATTATTAAGTTAAAACAATGCTGTAAGTTGGCGCTTTACCGCCCATTCTCAGTGGGCTGAGTGCCTCCGTAATGCTGCAGTGCGAAACAAGAGAATTCTTCTTGCAAGAAATTGCATCTTCTTACATTGTAGGGGCGAACGGGATTCAAACCCCCGTGTCCGTGCCGCGCAGCGCTTGGGGTCGAAAAAGCGGGGCGAGGCGACGGCAAGAAATGGGTCGGCGCGCGAACGCCGGCGGAGCGACCGCGACAAGGAGGGACCGAACATGGCGCGCCAGAGGGCTATTACTTCCAGGATCTCGCTGAAGACGTTTTTGATGACCGGCGGCGCCGCGATTGCGCTTGGCGTTTCCGGCGCGGCGCTTGCGCAGGATGAAGGCGACGACAAGGATGAAATCCTCGTGACGGGTTTCCGCCAGTCGATCGAGACGTCGACGGCGATCAAGCGCAACAGCTCGTCCATTGTCGAGGCGGTCACCGCCGAAGACATCGGCAAGCTCCCCGACGTGTCGATCGCCGAATCGCTCGCGCGCCTTCCGGGCCTCGCCACGCAGCGCCTCGACGGCCGCTCGAACGTCGTCACGATCCGCGGCCTCGGTCCGGACTTCTCAACCGCGCTCCTCAACGGCCGTGAACAAGTGTCGGTGAACGACAACCGCGGCGTCGAATTCGATCAGTACCCTTCGGAATTGCTCACCGGCGCGACGGTCTACAAGACGCCTTATGCGGGCCTCATCGGCCAGGGCCTTGCGGGCACCGTCGATCTGCGCACGATCCGCCCGCTCGACGCGGACAAGCGGATTATCGCCGGCGGCGGCCGCTACGAGTTCAATGAGAACGGCTCGCTCAACCCGGATTCGCCGGACTGGGGTTGGCGCGGATCGCTGACGATCGTCGATCAGTTTGACGATGATCGGTGGGGCATTGCGCTCGGAGTCGCCTATCAGTCGACGCCGACGCAAAGCGAGCGGTTCAATTCCTGGGGCTTCCCGACGACGGGAGCCGGAGAAGCGGTCATCGGCGGCGCGAAGCCATTCAACCAATCCAATGACCTTGATCGTTTCGGGGTCGTCGGCATCGTCGAATTCGAACCAACGGACTATTTCCGGTCGGCGATCGACGTCTATTATTCGAAGTTTGATGAAACGCAGCGTCTGCGCGGCATTGAGTTTCCGCTTCAGTGGTCCGCCGCGTCGCTGCAGCCGGGCTACACGATTGAAGACGGCCTCGTCACCGCCGGCCAGTTCAACAACGTCAAGGCGGTCCTGCGCAACGACGTCAACCAGCGCGATGCGAACCTGTTCGCGGGCGGGTGGAATGGGCGCTTCGACAATGATGTCTGGGGCCTTGAGATGGACATCAGCTATTCGCGCGCCGACCGGCACGACGACCTGATCGAATCCTATTCGGGCACCTATTACGGCGGCGGCAACGGTCCGTTCGACAATCTCGGCTTCCAACTTCAGGACGGCTTCTTCCGTTTCACGCCGACGCTCGACTATAGCGGAGCGACGACGCCATTCGTGCTGACGGATCCGCAAGGATGGGGCGGCGGACCCGGAAACGTGCAGGCGGGCTTCATCAACTCTCCGGACACCGAAGACGAGCTGTGGCACTTCAAGGCCCAGGCGAACAAATATATCGACGGGTTTTTCTCAAACGTTGTCGTCGGCTTTGATTATGCGATGCGCGAGAAGGTGCGGGAGATCGGACAGAACTTCCTGAACCTTCCGGGCGGCGCGCAGACGGCGCCGATTCCGGCAAACGTCATTCTGAGCGAACAGGCGGGCATGGCCTGGCTCGGCATTCCGGCGCAGGTGACCTACGACCCGCTCCCGCTGCTTGAGGACGGCACCTATGTCTTCCGTCCTGTCGGACTTTCCTCATTCAGCGTTCCCCAATCGTGGGACATTTCGGAAGACGTCTGGACGGGTTATGCGCGACTCGACATTGAATCCGGCGCGCTCAACGGAAATATCGGCGTGCAAGTCCTGCACACTGACCAGGAATCGAGCGGTTTCCGCGTCGATCAGGGCGCCGCGACGCCGACCTTCATTCCGTTTACGGACGGCGACAAATATTGGGACGTTCTGCCGAGCGCCAACTTCATCTTCACCCTCGGCGAAAACACTATGCTCCGCATGTCGGCGGCCAAGACGCTCGTTCGCGCGAGGATGGACAAGCTTAACGCCAGCCTTTCCCTCGGGGAGGACATCACAAAGCTGATGTCGACCGATCCGCTGAACTCGTATTTCAGCGCCTCGGGCGGCAACCCGAGACTGCGCCCCTATACGTCGTGGGGTTTTGACGTTTCGCTCGAACACTATTTCGGCGGCGCCGGGTACTTTTCGATCGCGGGCTTCTACAAGGATCTAAACGATTACGTTTTCGACAATGACGGATTCATTTACGACTTCGCCGCCTTTGTCGACTCATCGAAGCTCTCCGCGGCGGACAAGCTCCTGCTCGGCACGACGCTCGGCCGGATCTCCGGGCCGACCAACCGCGGCAATGGCCATATTAAGGGCTTCGAGGCGACGCTCTCCGTTCCGCTGGAGGTGATTTCCGAGCCGCTTGAAGGACTCGGCTTCATCACCTCCGTCGCGTTTAACGACAGCGAAGTGGTGCTCGGGTCGAACCCGGCGCCGATTACCGTGCCGGGTCTATCGAAGTGGGTCGTCAACTCGACAGTCTATTTCGAGAAGGCGGGATTTGAAGCGCGCGTCAGCCATCGGTATCGCGGCGACTTTCTGGCTGAAGTGGCGGCGATCTCCGCAACGCGAGATCTACGCACCGCTGACGCCGAATCGATCATCGACGCGCAGATCGGCTATCGCTTCTCCAGCGGCGCCTTGAATGGCCTCAGCATCTACTTCCAGGGCAACAACCTGACGGATGAGCCGTTCATTACCTACGATAACGGCGACATCCGCTTTGTTCGCGATTATCAGTCCTACGGGCGCACTTACGCCGTCGGCGCGAACTTCCGCTTCTGATCGCTCACCTCCCGAGCGTTCATGGCGCCCCGCCGTCCTTCGGGCCGGCGGGGCTTTTTTTCGCCGGATTGTCTCGGAGGTCGAGCGCCGTATGATCGCGCGGCGGCGGTCGGGTTGACGGCATGAGCGGCGATGCAGTCAGAAATGTCGTGATTGTCGGCGGCGGGACCGCCGGCTGGATGGCGGCCGCGGTCCTTGCCCGCGCCTACGATCGGCGCCTCGACATCACGCTGATCGAATCTGAAGAAATTGGCATTGTCGGCGTCGGCGAGGCGACGATTCCGATGATTCGTCTCATCAACGAATTTCTGAAAATCGACGAAAATGATTTCCTGCGCGCCTCGCAGGGGACATTCAAGCTTGGCATTCAGTTCAACGATTGGGGGCGGATCGGCGACAGCTACATGCACGCCTTCGGCGACGTCGGCATGCAGCTCGGGCTTGTTCCCTTTCACCATTATTGGCTGCGCGCGGCGAAGGAAGGAAAGTCGCGATCGATCTGGGACTATTCGCTGAATTATCAGGCGGCGATCGCCAATCGCTTCGGGCCGCTTGATCGCGTCGGAGAAACGCGCCTTGGCGGCGTCAAGCATGCCTATCATTTCGACGCTTCGCTTTATGCGCGCTATCTGCGCGGTTACGCGGAAGCGAAAGGAGTAAAGCGCGTTGAGGGAAAGATTGTCGATGTCGCGCAGGACGGCGACAGCGGATTCATTTCTTCAGTGCGCCTTGAAAGCGGCGACCGACATGCGGGCGAGCTCTTCATCGACTGTTCGGGCTTTCGCGGCGTCTTGATCGAGGGCGCGCTCAAGGCCGGTTACGACGACTGGACGCGCTGGCTGCCCTGCGATCGCGCGCTCGCTGTCC
>JACADX010000360.1 GCA_013389125.1 Parvularculaceae bacterium
CCTGCGCCCGCGCGCGCGCCGGGGGCGGGTTGGGCCCGCCGGCGAGCCAGACCTCGGTTTCTCCCCCGCCCTCGCGGCGCGCGCCGCGCGGGCCGGACTTGAGGCGCTGCAGCCGCGCCGGCCAGCGCGCCGCCTGAAGTCCCGCCGAAAGGATTTCGTCCGTATAGGGAAGACCGGCGGCCCTGACCGCGGCGATCGCCCCGCCGGCGTTCTCGTACTGATGCGCGCCGGCGAGCCGCGGCGGGGAGATATCCGAAAGTCCTCCTTCGTCCTGGTAGATGAGGCGGCCGTTTTCCGCCCAGCTCGTCCAGTCGCGCCCGAATGCGAAAAGCCGCGCGCCTTCGGCGTCGGCGCACGCTTCGAGAACGGCCATCGCCTCGGCCGTCTGCGGTCCGACGACCGCCGGCGCGCCGGCGCGGAAAATGCCGGCCTTCTCGCGCGCGATCGCTGCAAGCGTGTCGCCGAGAAAATTCTGATGATCGAGCGCGATCGGCGTGATGACCGCCGCGAGCGGCTTTGCAAGCACGTTGGTGGCGTCAAGCCGGCCGCCGAGGCCGACTTCAAGAACCAGAAAGTCCGCTGGCGTTTCGGCGAAAGCGAGAAAACCGGCGCAGGCGATCGTCTCGAAGAGCGTCAGGTCGTCGGCGCCTGTCGCTTCGTCGACGCGGCCGATCGCGCTGATGAACGCGTCGTCCGAAATTTCCACGCCGGCAAGGACGATACGCTCGTTATAACGAACAAGATGAGGGGACGTAAAAACGTGAACGGCTGCGCCCGAGGCTTCGAGAATCGCCTTGAGATAAGCGACGGTCGATCCCTTGCCGTTGGTTCCCGCGACGTGAAACGCCGGCGGCAGACGCTCATGCGGCGCGCCGAGCCGATGAAGGGTGCGGAAAACGCGGTCAAGGCCCAGATCGATGAGGGCCGGCCGGCGGAGCGCCACCCGCTCAAGAGCCGCTTCTACGGCGTTCACGTGGAGATCGCTCCGGTCTATTCCGCCGCCTGTTCGGCGTAGACGGACGCAAGGTTTTCCGCGCGCGCGCCGCGTTTCATCAGAACACGGATCAACTTGCCGAGCGTGCGCTTCAGGTCGCCGCGCGCCACGACGAGATCGACCATGCCCTTGTCTTTCAGGAATTCCGAACGCTGGAACCCCTCGGGAAGCTTCTCGCGGATCGTCTGCTCGATGACGCGGGGGCCGGCGAAGCCGATGAGCGCCCCGGGCTCGGCGAGATGCGCGTCGCCGAGCATCGCGTAAGAGGCGGTGACGCCGCCGGTCGTCGGATGGGTCAGGACGACGATATAAGGAAGCCGCGCCTCACGCAGCATCTGCACGGCGATCGTCGTGCGCGGCATCTGCATCAGCGACAGGATGCCTTCCTGCATGCGTGCGCCGCCGGAAGCGGTGAAGACGATGAGCGGGGCATTGGCGCCGACCGCGGTCTCCGCCGCGCGGATCAGCGCCTCGCCGAGCGCCATGCCCATCGAGCCGCCCATGAAATCGAAATCCTGAACCGCCGCGACAGCGGTCGAGCCCTCAATCCGCCCGACGCCGACGATCATGGCGTCCTGCCGGCCGGTCTTGCGCCGCGCGTCCTTGAGGCGATCGACGTATTTCCGTTCGTCCATGAACCCCAGGGGATCGAGCGGCGGGTCCGGAAGTCCGACTTCGTTGTAGCGTCCGTCATCGAAGATCGTCTTGAGGCGGTCGGCCGCCGGCATCTTCATGTGATGCCCGCAGCTCTTGCAGACGTAGAGCGCGGCCTCGAGATCCTTGCCGAACAGCATTTCGCCGCATCCGCCGCACTTCACCCAGAGCGAGTCGGCGCTGTCGTCGGCGCGCTTGAAGAGGTTCTTGATGCCGGGCGGCGTCAGGTTCGAGAGCCAGCTCATCTGTTGCCTCCAGCCCCCGCGGATCGTCGGCGGGATTGGCGAACCGCGGTTGAAAGCTCGCGGGTCAGGTCCAGAACCGCATCGACGGCAATATCGGCCTCGTTGGGGCTCTGCTCAAGGGCGGCGGGGGTCAAATTGGCCGCCAGCCGTTCAACGAGCGCCGATCCGACAACGACCGCGTCCGCAAATCGTGCGATCTCGGCTGCGGCGCCAGCCGTTTTGATGCCGAAACCGACCGCGACCGGCAAGTGCGATGCCGCCCTTAACGCGGCGAGCGCGGCGCGGACGGCGCCGCCGTCCGCGCTCTTGGCGCCGGTGACGCCCGCGACCGAAACGTAATAAATAAAACCCGACGTATTCCTTAGGACCGCAGGCAATCGTTCCGAATCCGTTGTCGGCGTCGCAAGGCGAATGAAGTCGAGCCCCGCCGCCCGCGCCGGCAAGCAAAGCTCAATGTCCTCCTCGGGCGGCAGGTCGACGACAATCAGGCCGTCGACGCCGGCGGCCGTGGCCTCCGCGAGGAACCGCTCGACCCCGTAAACATAGAACGGGTTGTAATAGCCCATGAGGATGATGGGCGTCGCCGCATCGCCGGTCCGGAAAGCGGCGACAAGATCGAGCGTCCGGCGCAGCGTCTGTCCCGCGGCAAGGGCCCTTAGGCCCGCGGCCTGGATCGCCGGGCCGTCCGCCATTGGATCGGTGAAGGCGACGCCGATCTCGATGAGATCGGCGCCGGCCGCGGGGAGCTTCCGGACGAGAGCGAGCGACGCGTCAAAATGCGGATCGCCGCCCATCACGAATGGGATGAACGCGGCGCGGCCCTCTTCTTTCAGCGCGGCGAATTTCCGGGCGATGCGGGACAAGGCGCCTCAAGATAATGCGAAGCGTCATTCCCTACATCGCCCGCTCCCCAATTCAAGTCTCATCCTCGTACGTAGATCTTGCGGCCGTGATCATATCGGTAATGCATGCGCAGCCTGTGATCATAGCGTAATTCAAGCCGCGGCCGGCGCTCGTCGCGCCGCCAGTCGTCGCGCCGCCAATCATCGCGTCGGTCATAATTGCTCCAGCGGTCGCCGCGCCCGCCCCGCCGGTCGTCGACATAATAAAAGGCGCTTCGCGGGCAGATCGTCATCCGGCGGTCGCGCCGGTCTTCGCGGCGGTCGTAGCGATCCTCGACGCGGTCGCGATAGCCGTAATCATAGCGCGCGTCGCGACGGTTCTCGCGCGCGTCGCGCCAGTCTTCGCGAATGTCGGCGCAAGCTCGCGCGTCAAGACGCCACTCGCCGGCGAACGCCGGGGCGGCGCTCATCGCGACGCCCAATCCGACGAGAACAGGAACGAGTTTCTTCATTGCGCATCTCCATGCCAAAGGCCCCTTTCGCCCGATGCGCATGAAACGCGGCGAAGGCCCGCCGCCCGTCGCCGCCGGCGAAGGTCTTTTCAGGGCCTTTTTGCGGCGAAAGACGGGCGGCGTCAGCGCGCCGCCGCCGCGGCGAAGTCGGCCTTTCGCTCGGGAAGCCAGACGCCGAGCGCTTCGGCGATGATCGCGCGCTGCTTCGCTGACAGCGACCGGTCCGCGGCAAGGTCGGCGATCAACTGGTCGACGGTGTCCGCGCCGGTGAGGAGGTCGCGGCCGCCGGCGTCAAGCCGCATCAGCGTCCCGCCGCCGGTTCGCCAGCGCGGCCATTGGGCAAGTTCCCTCGGGCCGCCGGTCCCAGGATCGCCGCCGCGCGCAAACGCCGCCCAATATGCGCCCATGGCGCGGGACAGCTCTTCGCGCGCGGCCGCGTCCTTTTCCTGGAACATCAGGGGATCGAGCCGGCCAAGCAGTTTGAACTTGTTGAAGACGAAGGGGATCTCGATCGCATGCGCGGCGCCGAGCAGCTTTTTAAGGTCGGTCAGCAGGAATCGTCCGCCCTCGTCCCAATCGAAGCGATAGGCGTAGACGTCAAGATGGCCTGCCGCGGCCATCGCCGACGCCGGCTCGTCGACCGAGCGGATGCGCCACAGCCGGCTTTGATACTCGGCGAGCCGGTCGTAGAATTTCTGGTTCTTGGCGAAGAGGAGAACGCCGAACCAGCGATTGACGAGGCGCGGGTCGACGAACTGGAAGAGCTTCATCTCGTCGCGATTGACGCCGGTGATGATCGGAACCGCGTTGATCCCGCCCTTCGCCGCGAAGGCGGCGCGCAGCCCTGTTTCCGGCAGCGCGACGCCGTCTTCGATGACGAGCGGCATCGTGAGATAGCCGCCTTCGTTCACCTCATAGGCCGCGAAGAGCGCTTCAAGGCTCAAGGCGCGAAGCGCATCGGCGGTCTCTGCGCCGGCGCGTTCGGCCGCTTTTCGCGCGGCGTTCGCTTCGGCCTCGCCGTTCTCGGCTCGCGCGAGCGGCGTCGAATCAAACAGCCCCGACTGGATGATTGCGCGGGAGAAAAGGTCCCTGGCGAGCGGCGAGGCGACAAGCGTCGCGACGTTCTGCCCGCCGGCGCTTTCGCCGAATATCGTGACGAGCGCCGGATCGCCGCCGAAGACTCCAATGTTCGCCTTGACCCATTGCAGGGCCGCGACAAGATCGAGCGTGCCGAAATTCGCCGCCTTGTCGTGCGGCGCGGCGGCGCTGTCGCGAATTGCTTCGTGGGCGAACCATCCGAGCGGCCCCAGACGGTACTGCACGGTCACGACGACGACATTCTCATTCGCGACGAGGTTTGAAGGATCGTACTGGCTGGCCGAGCCCCAGACGTTGCCGCCGCCGTGGATAAAGACCATGACCGGAAGCTTCGAAGAGCCGGTCGATTTCGGCGGCGCGTAGACGTTGAGATAAAGGCAGTCTTCGGATCCTTGGAGATCGCCGGCCTGCGCTCCTTCCCCGGCGTTGAAGACATTGGTGAGCTGAGGGCATTTCGCCGCAAAGTTCAGCGTTTCGCGCCAGCCCTTCCACGCCGCCGGCGGCCGCGGCGCGCGCCATCGAAGATCGCCGACCGGCGGAGCTGCGAACGGTATGCCGCGCCAGGTCTGAACGCCCTTGTCGTCGACAAAGCCGATGACGTCGCCTTCAGCAGTCGTCCGCAGCGTCTCCGCAGCCGGCTTTGGCGGCGCGTCGGGCTCCGTCGCCGGCTTTGCGCAAGCCGCAAGACCAGCGGCGAGCGCCGCGGCGACGAAAATCCGGCCGGTTTTCATGGTCCCCCCTTAAGCTTTCTACGACCGTCATGATGGCCGAGCGGCGACGCGGCCGCAAATCCGCGGCACAGACGCCCTTCAGGCGATGTTCAGCCGCCGGGCGAGGAGCGCGTTGAGCGCCTTAAGGGCTGCGGCGGCGGTCGCGAAATCGGCCGAACCTGCCTCGCCGATCATCTCGCGGATGGCGGCGAGTTCGCGACGCTGCAGTTCAACGCAAAGCTCGATGCCTTTCGGCGTCAAATAATAAAGTCTCGAGCGCTTGTGGCGCGGATTTTCCGTAGCGGCGACAAGGCCCTTGCCCACGAGGTCGTCGAGAATTGCCTGCATCGCCTGGCGGCTTACCGGCTTTTTCAGGGCAAGCGACGGGGCGGTGTCTTCGCCGTCAATGAAAAGGTCTCGCATGACGCCGCGCTCGCCCGGACTGACGCCGAGATCGGCGAACAGCGCGTCGGCGACCGCCGCCAGCCGAAAGAACGCCCTTGGGACCTCGTTTATTGTCGCGAGGACGGCTGTTTCAGGTCCGGGGGCGGGATCATATATGACAAGACACATGTCATAATGACAGGCTGCTTGTCAATTTGGGGAAAGCGTCCGATAGCCGGGAGTGGACGCGTTGAGGCCAAATGCATGCTCAGATCGCGGCTTTCAGGGCCCGGAACGAAATCATCTTGCGCTGCGCCTCGTCCCACAGCGCAAGGCTCGCGCTCTTAAAGCTTTCCGGGATTGTCATCCGCGGGAGCGCGAGAAGATCCCTGCTCGCCCGGTAGCATTCCGGGAGCCGGTAGTTCGGGATCCCGCTCGCAAGATGATGGATGTGATGGAGCCCGATATTTCCGGTGAGCCAGCGCAGCAGCTTCGGCAGGTGATAATGCGAGGACCCGTAGATCGCCGCTTCGGCGTAGGTCCACTCGGGCTTTCTCGCCCAATAGGCGTTCTCATATTGGTGCTGGACGTAAAAAAGCCACGAGCCGACCCAGGCGGCGATCGTCACCGCGGGAACGATCGCAAGCGCGACAGCGCCGGCGCCGAACGCGAGAGCGAGGCCGCCATAGGCTGCGGCAAGCGCAAGGTTCAGCGAAGCGACGCTCCGCCAGATCTGCGAAGCCTTAAGTCCCTGGTAGCTCTTGGCGAACGGCATCGCGCCGGCGAGCGGCAGGCGCTGCAGCACGAAGAAATACAAGGGCGCGCCGATGACGATCATCACGACGGGATTGCGATAGGCGCGATAGATGATCCGGTCCCATTTCGAGAGGGCGCGGTATTCCTCGACCGTCAGCGTGTCGACGGCGCCCACGCCGCGCCGGTCGAGATCGCCTGAGCCCGCATGGTGGCGGTTATGAGCGTCGCGCCAGAAGGAGTAAGGCGTAAAAGTCAGGATACTGATGAACCGGCCGAGCCAGTCATTCGCCTGACGGCTCTTGAAGTAGGAGCCGTGGCCGCAATCGTGCTGGATCGTGAAGAGCTTGACGAGAACGCCGCCCGCAAGCGGCGCGGCGAGAAGCGTCACCGGCCAGAGGCCGGCTTTCGCCGCCGCAATCTGGAGCGCGACGAGCCCGAAATAGGTCGCGAGCGCGAGCGAGGCCTGGGCGAGGCTTCGCTTCAGGTCGGCTCCTTGAAAGCGTTTGCAGTGCTCAACGATCCGTCGCAGGGCGGCGAGCTTTTCGTCGGCTGCGGCGTGAAATCTGGCGGCGGTCGCAGCGACGGCTGCGGCATCGGCGGACTGGAACAAAGGGGCCCCTGCTCACTCTGGCGCATTTTTTCCTCAGGCGCGCCTGACGCGCCCGGGGTGAAGGTCAACTCACCGTGAAACCTTTAAGGAGAACTGAAGCGCGGCGGCAAGCGGGCGCGCTCACGCGGAGGATAAAATCTTCATCAACTTTGTTGCAGCGCCGGGCGCTCCCGCGCGATCAGCGGCGGACGCGCCGGCGGCGCGCCATCAACGCCGCAAGGCCGGCCGCAAAGAGGACTGCCGCGCCCGGGATCGGGATGAAAGTGAGGTTCGCGCGGATTTCCCCAGCAGGGAAGTCCTTGGTGTGAATGTTCGCGTAGGCAAGCCCGTTCTTCAGCACGTCAAGGAGAGCGGCGATCGCGCCGGAAAGCGTGCCCCCATTGGCGGCGACGAAGGCGGGGTTCCAGCTTGCCGCGTCCATGAGGTCGAAGGTTCGGTCATAGGACCCGAAATTCACGCCCGCCGGAAAGCCCGCGAACGAAGGAACGCCGGTCGCAACGCCGGCGGTCGGTGCTGAACAGCAATGGATGTGAGAAACCGTCGTGTCTGCGATGAGGTTCGTGAAGTCGAACTCTACCCGCATCGTATTCGCCACGGTGTCAATCGTCACGATCGCGGACCCGCTTCCCGGCGTTGCGACCGGCGGGACCTCCGCGGCTCCGGAAAAAACGCCTGTATAGGAGAGGATCGCCGCTGAGGCGGCGCCTGGCGTCAGGATCGCGAGCAAGGTGAGAGCGACCGCCGCGAGGTTACGCATGGTTCACCTCCATGTTCGCCCCGCCGCCAGAAAGCCTAACATCGGCGTTAACCATCCTCCAATTAACAAACGTCGAGGCGGCGGCCCGCCGTCACCGGTCGACGGCGATCAGCGGCATGACGCTGAAAATGTCCTTGTCGCCGCGCCCGCACAAATTGACGAGCACGATCGCATCGCGCGGAAGGCTCGCAGCCTTGTCGAGCGCGCGGGCGAGCGCATGCGCCGGTTCGAGCGCTGGAATGATCCCTTCAAGCTGCGCGCAAAGCTCGAACATCA
>JACADX010000414.1 GCA_013389125.1 Parvularculaceae bacterium
AAACAACAACGTCGAAGGCCAATATAGGCCAGTCGCTGGATTGGGTCAAGCACGGACAGGACGCGCTTGCGCGTCTGTCGAACGAGCTCTCGGGAAGGCCGCAGCGCGTCGGACCGATCGACATGTCGGATCGGACGGCGCGCGCGATGGCGGACGCGCTGCGCCCGCACAGCTTTTCGGACGAACTCATTTCAGCGATCGTCGCCGGCGCGCGCAAAGCGGAAATCGACGACGACCTCCGCCGGCTCGAAGTCGGCTTGCGCGAAACGTTCGACTTCGCGCCGATCCATTTCACGCCGATGACGCCGATCATGCTGGTCGGACCGACGGGCGCCGGCAAGACGTCCTGCGCCGCAAAGCTCGCCGCCGCCGCGCTGAACGGCGGATCGACGGCCTTCATCATGTCGGCGGATGTCGGCCGCGCCGGCGCGATCGACCAAATCAAGGCCTATGGCGACGCGCTCGGCGCCGACTATTACATCACAGAGACGCCCCATGACGTCGCCGCGGCCTTGCGATCAAAACGCCCGACCGGCGCCGTCGTCCTCGATACGCCAGGCGTCAGCCCCTATGATCCCGGCGACTTCGCCGCCTTGAAATCGTTTCAGGAGGCGACGAACGGCGAGGCGGTCCTCGTCCTGCCGGCGAGCGGCGATCCGGAGGAATTCAAGGACTGGGCCGCCGCCTTCCGAGAGTTCGGCGCGCGGCGCGTCATCATCACCAAATTCGACGCGACGCGGCGCGTCGGCGCCGCGCTCTCCGCCGCGTTCGCGAGCAAGTTCGCGCTGGCGCATTTTTCGCAGACGCCGTTCATTTCCGAAGGGCTCCTCGACGCAACGCCGGAGTTTCTCGCCCGCCGCATGCTCGCCGGCCGACCGGTTCGGATGAACTGACGTCCTTAACAGATCCCTTCCGCAGACGGATCAAGTCCCCTTAAGGCGCGAGCGCGGCCTTAATCGCGCCGGGCGATGATCGCCCTCGCCTTTCAGGGATCGTTTTCAATGCGCGCCTTGCTCCTCGCGTTTGCGCTCCTCGCGGTCAGCGGCTGCGCCGGCGGCATGTCGAAGAAGCAATGCCTCTACGCCGACTGGCGCGCCATCGGCTATGAGGACGGGGCCGCCGGACGCGACGCGTCCGCGATGAGCGGCCGGCGCGCCGCGTGCGCCGACAGGGCGCGCGTAACGCCCGATATGGAGGCATATCTGCAAGGCCGCGAGGAAGGGCTTGGCCAGTTCTGCCGGCCGGCGAGCGGCTTCGACCATGGCGCGCGCGGCTTTCGCTACGCGGGCGTGTGCGGCGGCCGGAACGAAGAGGCCTTTGTCGCGGCCTACGAAAAAGGCCTCATGCTTTACGGCCTCATGCAAAATCTCGACGCGGCCTCGAGCGCCCTTGCGAACGCGCATGCCGAAATCGACGCGCTCGAACGCCGGATCGCCGTCGCGGAGGCTGCGCTGATCTCGCCGGCGACGCCCCATGCGGAGCGCGTCGAGCTTCTTGTCGAAATCAGGTCGCTGCACCAGCGCCGCGACAAGGTCCGCGGCGCTGTCGATGATCTTGTCCGCGACCTCGACCGCGCCGAAGCCGAGCTTGAGGACTTTCGCCGCGAGAACGAAAACCGCGACTATGCTCGCGGCGCCTTGCGCGCGACCGACGCTGCGTACTGACGGGCTCCGCCGCCCGGTTTGCGCGGAGCCGCGGAAGGCGGTAAGAGCCCGCATCGGTTGCGTTCATTAGTTCCATCGGATCAGCGGGAGAAACCCATGAAATACGCGCTTGCAGCGGCGCTGGCGCTCGGCGTCACGCCGGCCTTCGCCCAGGAATCGGCCGACGCGCTTGCCGACGCCTTCGTCGCGGCCGTCGTCGCGGAAGACGCCGACGCGCTCGCCAGTCTTTATACGGAGGATGCGGACAGCTATGATCCGTCCGGTTCGGTTCAGAAGGGCCGGGCCGAAATCGCCGCGACGTGGAAGCAGTTCTTCGACGCCTATGACGGTTTTACGGCCTCGCTCGACCGCAAGGGCCATCACGCGCCGGACAAGAAGAGCCACGCGTCTTGGGGCCTTTGGACGATGTCGGCGACGCCGGCGGGCGGCGGCGAGCCCGTCACCTGGAACGGCCGCTATCTCGACGTTTCCGTGAAGACCAAGGACGGCTGGAAATACATCGTCGATCACGCGTCAATGCTTGCGCCTCAAGCGCCCGCAGCCGACGCCGCAGCCGAGACCGCCAAGCCCGACGGCGAGTAGCGATCGCTCTGACCTTCCGAATCGGCTTCCGATTGTCCGGAGGCGGAGCGCGCGACGCATTTCTCCCTCAAATGCGGGGGAGCCAAGGCAAGGCTCCCTCAAACCCAAACCCCGCGTCCCTTGAGCTTTTAGAGAGGCGTGCGCTGAAGCGGGCGCGGTTCAGCGCGTAAACGCCGCGACAAACAATGACTGGAGCAAGCGCCCCGATTCCGAAAGATCGCGCGGCGCGCTAACGCGCGTTTCCGAAAGCCAAGAGCGGTTTTCGGATCAAAACACGCGCGAACGAAGCAACGAGACCCGCGTTTCCCGACCGGCGTTTCAGGAAGCGCGGTCTAGCGATCGTAACCCGGATTGGCGCGGTTGAGCTTTCTGAGGAGCCCCGGCCAGGCGAGATTGTCGCCGATCCCCTCGACAAAAGCCGGCGCGCCTTGTTGCAGCACTTTCGCGGCCATCGCGGGCGACTCTTCGCGCGGCGCCTTCACATCGCTCTGCGCGAGGATTTGCGCCTTGCACGCCTGTTCGAGGAAATACATCCGCAAAAACGCCGTCGCGCAATTCGCCCCGACCGTCAGCAGGCCATGGTTCCTGAGGATCAGAAATCCGTGATTGCCCATGTCGCGCACCAGCCGTTCGCGTTCGTCAAGGTCGGTCGCGATGCCCTCGTAGTCGTGATAAGCGATATCGTCATGGACGATCATGGCGAATTGAGAATAGCGTCGGAGGCCGTCCTGCTGCGCTGAAACCGCGACGCCGTGCGGCGAGTGCGTGTGAAGGACGCAATGCGCGTCAGCGCGCGACATGTGCAGCGCCGAGTGAATCGTAAATCCCGCGGGGTTGGTGAAATAGGGCGTCTCCTGGACCGCATTTCCCTTGAGATCGACCTTGATGAGCGAGGACGCGGTCATCTCCTCGAAGAAGAGGCCGTAGGGATTGAGGAGAAAGCGCGGCTCGCCGTCCTCGCTCGGCACGCGGACCGAAATATGGGTGAAAATCATGTCGTCCCAGCCATAAAGCGCGACCAGCCGGTAGGCGGCGGCGAGCGCGCATCGGAGGCGCCATTCTTCGTCCGACACCTTGCCTTTAAGGGACGGCAGCGTCGCCGGATCCGGCAGGCTGAACCCCGGCGTCACGCCGACCGCTTCCATATTTCTTGAGGGCGCATTCATTCCGCTTCTCCCGCGTCTGACGCAGCGGCCATCATATCAAAGCCGAGGCCGCCGGCGAGCCTTACGCGCAGGTCCGGCCGCCGCCCGTTTCCCTTGGCGCCCGACGCGCCCTATCATTGCTGGCGATCAAAGCGGAGCTGTCCTTGGCCGATCAGCGCCTTTGCATCCTTTCAAGCGCCAAACCGCAAGCGGTCGAGACCGCCCAGAAACTGCGCGCGCGTTTCGGCGATCATGGACCCGCTGGTTGCGACGTCATCGTTGCGGTCGGCGGCGACGGTTTCATGCTGGAGACGCTGCGCGCCTATATGAAGGCCGGAAAGCCCGTCTACGGCGTCAATTGCGGGACGGTCGGATTTCTGATGAACGCCGCCGACCTTGACGATTTGCCGTTGCGGATTCGCGAGGCGGAAAAGGCGGTCATCCATCCTCTCTCCATGAAGGCCGTCGACGACGCCGGCGAAACGCATTTTGCGCTCGCCATCAATGAGGTGTCGCTTTTTCGCCAGACGCGGCAAAGCGCGCGCGTTCGCATCCTGGTCAACGGCAAGGTGCGGATGGAATCGCTCATCTGCGACGGCGTCTTGTTGTCGACGCCCGCCGGATCGACCGCCTACAATCTCTCCGCGCACGGTCCGATCTTGCCGATCAGCGCCGAGCTTCTCGCCTTGACTCCGATCAGCGCCTTTCGGCCGCGGCGCTGGAAAGGCGCGCTGCTGCCGCACGACGCCGTCGTTCGGTTCGAGGCGCTCGAACCCGACCAGCGGCCCGTTTCCGCCGTCGCCGACAATCAGGAAGTCCGGAACGCCGTCGCCGTCGAGGCGCGCGAAAACCGCGATATTTCGATGACCCTTCTCTTCGACCGCGGACAGTCGCTCGACGAACGGATCCTCCGCGAGCAGTTCGATTACTGAGCCCGCCCCGATCCCTGCAGAAATTCGCCTTAAAATTAATCGTTTACCCGCTCGCCTGAATCGAGCCACGGTCGCGCCCGGCTAGGCTTCCCAGGTCTCGTTTCGCCTTCTGTTCAGTGAGATTTAACCCGCCTCGTTAAAGGTGCGTTGGGGACCTAGGTCGGGGCGGCGGCCGGCGTTTCCGGCGGCAGGTCCGCGCGGCATCCGGCGGAGGAATTTGAATGGGCGCGCAAGCGGTTCGGCTATCGAATGTCGACATCGATAATGCGCTGAAAAACAAGGACTTCGAGGTCCTTTTTCAGCCGATATTCGATCTTGGAAACGGGGCTCTCGCGCGGGTTGAAACCTTCATCCGCTGGCGCCATCCGAGCCTTGGAGTGCTGCCCCCTGGCGCCTTTATCTCGTTCTTCGAGACGCAAGGCCGGATGAGCGAGCTTACCCGTTACGTCCTCGCCGAAGCGCTCGCGACCTACAAGGCCTGGCGCGGGCCGTTCCCGCCCGGCTTTTCGATCAACCTCGCCTTGAGCGACCTTTCGGATGACTCCTTTGCCTCGCACCTGATCGTCCTCCTCCGCGACAGCGGATTCCCGATCGAACTCGTCACGCTTGAATGCCCAATGCCGCCGGTCGACGCCGACCTTGAGGCGACCGCCCGCCAGCTGCAGCGCCTTTCCGAGACCGGCGCGCGGCTCGCGATCGAAGTTCGCGGCCGGGCGAACGACTTTCTGAAGACCGTGCGCCCTTTCCCCTTCGCCGAGATCAAGACCGGCGGCGCGGCGATCTTGCGCTTTGCGCGCACGGTGCGCGGGCCGGGATTGAGCGCGATTTCGGAGCTCCTTGAACTCGCCAACGAACAGAAGGCGGCGATCACCGCGGTCGGCGTCGAAGACCAGGCCTCGCTCGCCGCGCTCCGCGGGCTGGGCTTTGCCGCCGCGCAAGGCAATCACCTCGCCAAGGTCGGGCCGCTGGCGCAGTTCATGCCCTCGCACGTCAATGACGTGCGCACGCTCTTGGGGCTGGAGCCGCTTTCAAGCGAGGATCTCGCCGCCCTGTTCCGCACCGGCGCGCCGCAATTCGCCGCGGCGGCGCCGGCGGCGGCGGAAGCGGACCTTGCGCCCGCGGCGGAAGCAGCCCGGCCGGACGTCGAAACCGTCGCCCGCCGCGCCGCGATTCCGAGCGTGGAGAGCGAGGATGCGCTTGTCGAACGGCTCGCGGCGCGGATTGCGCGCGTTGACGGGGCCTCGCCGCGGCATATGAGCGAGCCGAGCGCCGAGGCGCGGGCCGCCGCGATCGCCCGCGCCCGCCGCAAGAGCCTTGCCCGCGAAAGGCTTGCCTCGCGGAACGCGCTGAAGTCTAAAGGCGAGGCCCGAGAGTAATTGCCGGCGCCGCGCGACATGCAAGAGCGCCTGTCGCGCGAGTTCGCGGCATTCGCTGACGTGGGCCCGCCGCCGGACGACGTAGGGAATGTAGAGGCCTTGAACGAAACGGCGCGGCAGAAGGCGGCCCTTGAGGCGGAAGACGCCATGACGGCGGGCTTTGACGACGCGCCGGCGCCGGCCGCGCTGCAGGCGCGACACGCGCCGGTCGAAGCGATGAGAGAGGCTCATCTCGCGGTGCCGGGAGCTTCCGCGCACTTCAAGCCGACGATCCGCGTCATGGGACCTGAAATGCGCGAGGCGGACGACATCGGCGATCTTCATCGGGTCGAAGCCTTCGGCGAGCCTTCGGAGGCGCCGGCGCTCCGCGAGGGTCCGGGGCCGGCGCCCATCCGGCAAAGGCCCGACGAGGAAGCCGACGCGCCGGTCGAGGCGATTCCGGAGGTGAGGGCCGGCGCGCAATGGGTCGAGGACACGGTCGCCGTCGAGGCGGCGGAAGAGCCGTCGCCGCGCCGGAAGAAGAACTTCCTTACACGGACGGTTATTCCCTATTCGGCGCTCAAGATCACGCATTTCTGGCCGCGACGCCGCAGGCGCGGCGCCCGCCCCGCCGAGACGGCGCGCGCCGCCGAATAGCCGCGTTTACTGAAACGCCTGATGGCCGGTCATCGCGCGCCCCAAGATGAGCGCGTGAATGTCGTGCGTTCCTTCATAGGTGTTGACGGTTTCGAGATTCACGGCGTGGCGCAGGACGTGATACTCGTCCGAAATGCCGTTGCCGCCGTGAATGTCGCGGGCCTGCCGTGCGATGTCGAGCGCCTTGCCGCAATTGTTGCGCTTCATCAGCGAAATCGCTTCCGGGACATAAGCGCCGGCGTCGAGCAGCCGCCCGAGCGCGAGCGCGCCTTGAAGCCCCAGCGCGATCTCCGTTTGCATGTCGGCGAGCTTTTTCTGGATAAGCTGCATCGCGGCGAGCGGCTTGCCGAAAAGGACGCGATCCATCGCGTAATTGCGCGAGGCGATCCAGCAGAACTCCGCCGCGCCCATCGCGCCCCAAGAAATGCCGTAGCGCGCCTTGTTTAGGCAGGAGAAAGGTCCCTTGAGGCCCTTGACGCCCGGCAGCAAGGCGTCGTCGGGGACGACCGCGTCGTCAAGCGCGATCTCGCCGGTCACCGAAGCGCGAAGCGAAAGCTTTCCTTCGATCTTCGGGGTTGAAAAGCCTTTCGTTCCGCGCTCGACGATGAAGCCGCGGATCTCGCCGTCAAGCTTCGCCCAGACGACGGCGATGTCCGAAATCGGCGAATTGGTGATCCACATTTTCGAGCCGTTGAGACGGTAGCCGCCCGAAACTTTCTCGGCGCGCGTGCGCATCGCGCCGGGATCGGAACCGCCGTCGGATTCGGTGAGGCCGAAGCAGCCGACGAATTCGCCGGTCGCGAGTTTCGGCAGATATTTCCGCTTCTGCGCCTCCGACCCGAACGCCTCGATCGGGTACATGACGAGCGAGGACTGCACCGACATCGCCGACCGATAGCCGGAATCGACCCGCTCGACCTCGCGCGCGATCAATCCGTAGGCGACATGGCTCGCGCCGCCGCCGCCATATTCTTCCGCGACCGTCGCGCCGAGGAGCCCTTGCGCGCCCATCTCGGTCATGATCTCGCGGTCGAAGCGCTCCTTCCGGTTCGCCTCGATGACGCGCGGCATGAGCTTTCCCTCGCAGTAGCCGCGCGCCGCGTCGCGGATCATTTTCTCTTCGTCGGAAAGCTGCGTCTCGAGGGAGAGCGGGTCTTCCCATCGGAACGTCTGTTTCGCCTCGCCCATTTGCGGCCTCGCTTTTCCTCGCTCGCGCAGGCGAGGCTCTAGCGCGGGGGCCCGCCGACGGTCAAACCGGCTCATTTCCCGGACTTTCCGCCGACGGCGAGACCGGGCGCGGCGCGCCTTAGCGCGGCGGCCTCCGCGTTCAACGCCGCCGCCTCGCCGGCGCGGCCGGCGCG
>JACADX010000323.1 GCA_013389125.1 Parvularculaceae bacterium
GCCCTGGGCGACGGACCTGCGCTACCTCCTCTCCTATCTTGCCTATTCGACGTTTCTGAACGAAATCAGCCTCAAGGACGTCGTCGCGAAGTACGAGCCGCTGTTCGGCTGAACGGCCCCCGCCGTTCGGCGCGCCGCGCGCGCTTCGCTTCGCCGCGCCGCGGCTTGCGGCTGCCGGCTCGATCGCGCAAGCGGATATATTGCGCGACAGCCGGGCCGCACGAGGAAGAAACAGGAAAGAGCACGCATGCGGACACCGAACCTAAAGCCGTTGAAGACGCGCGAACTTCAAAATCACCACATGGATTCGACGATCTGGAACCGGTTCAAGTTCCGCCCCGACGACATCATCATCTCAACCTACGCCAAATCCGGGACGACTTGGACCCAGCAGATCGTCAGCCAGCTGATTTTCAAGGCCGCAGAAGGCGTCAACGTCCCAGAGATCTCGCCCTGGGTCGACATGCTCATCCCGGCCGAGGAAGGAAAGCTCGCCGCGCTCGAGGCGCAGACGCACCGGCGATTCCTGAAAACGCATCTGCCGCTCGACGCCTTCGTGTTCCGGCCGGAGCTCAAGCACCTCTACATCGCGCGCGACGGACGCGACGTCGTATGGAGCCTCCACAACCACCATTTGAACGCCAACGCGCTCTTTTACGAACTCATCAACGACACGCCGGGGCGCGTCGGCCCGCCGATCCCGCCTTGCGATCCCGACATCCGCCGCTATTTCCTCACCTGGCTGGAGAACGACGGCGCCCCCTTCTGGTCGATGTGGGACAATGTCAGGACCTGGTGGACGCTGCGCCGCCATCCGAGCGTCCTCATGCTGCATTACGCCGACATGAAGCGCGACCTTGAGGGGACGGTCAGGAGGATCGCCAGCTTCCTTGAAATCGATCTTGACGACGCGGCGTTCGCCAAGGCGGTCGAGCATTCCTCGTTCGCCTACATGAAGAAGCACGCCGCAAACGCCGCGCCGCTCGGCGGCGCCGTCTGGGAAGGCGGCGGGGCAACGTTTATCAACAAAGGGACGAACGGCCGCTGGCGCGACGTCCTCACTGCCGACGACATCGACCTCTACGAATCGCGGGCCGCCGCCGAACTCGGCGAGGCGTGCGCGCGCTGGCTCGCGGAGGGCGGGCCGATTGCCGGCTAACCTTGGCCGTCGAACGTCCACACCGCCTCGAACGGCGCGTCAAACGCGCGCGCGATGCGAAACGCGAGCTCGAGCGATGGGGCGTACTTGCCCGCCTCGACGGCGATGATTGTCTGGCGCGTCGCGCCGACCCGCTCGGCAAGCTCGGCCTGGGTCAGCCCGGCGCGCAGCCGGTGCTCGCGGATGGCGTTGTGGACGCGTCCCTTGCCGATGACCTGGTCCGCCCTTTCAGCCGCGCGCCGAATGGACGCGATAGAGCGCGATCGTGGTTATTCGCTTCATGAACTCCCCAGCGAAGAGGATCGTGAATAGGACGAAAAACAGCGTCGGCAAATGCGCGAGGTCGATTCGCGGCAGATCGTGACCGGCCATCGCCCCCTCCCACAGCGCCTGCCAGATGACGATATTAATGGCGGCGATGATGAAGACGCGCTCGAACTGACCGGCGCGCGCGGCGATTGCATGATCGCGCTCGTCTTTCACGACCGCCTTGCCGCGCGCGGCGCCGCCAATGACGCCCGCGATCAGAACCTCCAGGAGCGTCGAGGCGCCGATCACGGCGAAATAGACCCAGAGGAGGCGGGATGGCGACTGGTCGACCACGCTCCAGCCGTCCAGCATCCGCATCTGGAACCACCAATAGATCGCCGCAAGACCCAGGAGCGACGTCCATGAATATTGCTCCGCACGACTCATCTTGATCTCCAGAAACGCCGGCAATGTCCAATGTCTTTTACATATTGAACCTATTGCCGGCGTGTCAAACACTATTTACATTTTTAGCTTAACTAACGGAAAAACAAGCGTTTTTGATGACCGCGCGACAACCCGCCCCTTGCGTTTTCGGGCTTTCGGGCGCATGTATTGCCCGAAAATGCCAATCCCTTTGGAGATGGCTCGCCCCCGCTGTAAAGTGCGCTGACCGACCGGGTGTTAACCTTAATTCCGCCGGTCGCGGTCGCCGCGCCTTATAATCTGCGAGCGGGATCGCGAGGGAGACCGAGAATGACCGCAAGGAAGGCCGCCGCGCAGAAACGCCCGGCTGTGAAGACGACAAAGACCGCAAAGGCGAAGCCTCGCGAGCGCAAGGCGGCGATGAAACCCGCCGCCAAGACGCCGACGAAGGCGACGCCGAAGCCGGTCGCAAAGGCGCAGCGTTCGCCCGCCAAGCCGCCGGCGCAGAAAGCCGCGCCCGCAAAGCTCGCGACGGCTAAGCCCGCGAAGACGCCGGTCGCGGAAAAGCCGGCCGTGAAGGCGCCGGCGCCGCTCAAGATGGCGGCAAAGCCCGCCGCGACCCCGATCGGCATCATCAAGCCGATCGCGCCGGCCGGCGCCTCGCAGCCTCAAGCGCCTGCCGCCAAAAAGCCGGCCGCGGCGGCTGCGCGGTAAAGGCGGTCTCCGAAAACCTCGTTTCACCCGGATCGGCGGCGCGAGTCGATCGCCGCCGCAGCCGCCCGCCACCGCAAGGCGGCAGTGACGGCGCGCGCTCCGCTCGCGCCGGTCGCCGTCGCGAGCCACCGCGAGCCGAGCCCGGCCGAGCGTCATCGGTTTTCGGTCGGCGATGAAGTGCGCGTCATCTCAACGTCCGGCATGTGGTTCAAACACGGGGTTGAGTATCGCGTTACCGCGGCCCTGCCGCCTCAGGCCGGCAAACTGCAATACCGGATCAAGAACGAAGCCGAACCGTTCGAGCGGGTCGTCAGCGAATCGCAACTCGCCTCGATTCCGACGCACGGCTGACGCCGAACGATACGGCCGTTTGAAGAAGAACAAGCAAGCGCCCGCTATTAAAGGCGGGCGTTTTTCATTCGGTGGCGGCGCCGTCATGGTCACCAGGGCCGACGACGATCGACGCCGCGCAAGGCTCATGATTGAATGCGTCGCCGCTTCGAATTGGTGATGCAGTGTCGCCGCTCAAGATCACCGCCGAAGGCGTCAGGAGAGCGGCGAGAAGAATTTCGCCGGATTTCCTCGGCACGCCCCTTCTCCGCGATGTCGCGTTCGAGGGCGCGCCGGCGATGATTCTCAAGGACGAGACCGCGACGCCGATCCATTCGTTCAAGGGCCGCCGGACCGAGAACTTCGCGCAACGTTACGCGGCGACGGCGCCGGTCGTCGTTTGCGCCTCGGCGGGAAATTTCGGACAGGGACTTGCGCTGTCGATGACGCGGCGCGGCGGCAGAGCTA
>JACADX010000380.1 GCA_013389125.1 Parvularculaceae bacterium
CATCGGAACGGTCCGTCGCTTAGGGCGGGCGGGCGGGCGGGCGGGGTTAATTTCTCCCTGCCGTCGTGATTTGAGTCACTCGGTCCCGTGTTTGCGGTGGGACGTCGTGCGGCGCCGCTTTATTGTCCATCCGGCTGCGGCCGCTCCGGCGACAAGGGCGGCCTATGACTGGAGATAGCTCATGCCCCCGACCACTGGCGATGATTTCCTTACATTGACGACCGGCGACGACGTCCTTGACGCGCTCGCAGGCAATGACACGGTCGAAGGAATAGAGGGCGACGACAGCATATTCGGCAATGACGGGCTCGACGCGCTTTTCGGCGGCGTCGGCGCCGACACGCTTGACGGCGGGAATGACGCCGACAATCTCGACGGCGGCGCGGACAATGACTCGCTCGTCGGCGGCGGCGGCGGCGATTTCATCGACGGCGGGACCGGAAACGACACCATGGTCGGCGGCGCCGGTTTTGACGTGTTCCACGTGAGCCCGCTCCTCGGCGGTTCCTCCATTGATCATATCGCCGACCTTGAGGGGGGCGATCGGCTTCTCGTCGGATCTGGATCGCAGACGTCGCGCGAGCCCGAATTCTACTCGACCTTCATCGGAACGGCGGCATTCAGCGGGACGGTCGGCGAAATCAGGTACTCGACAGGCGGCGGGACGACGGTGATCGAAGTCGACGCCGACGGCGATGCGCTCGCTGATTATACGACGATCATCGACAACGGCGAGTTCGCGCTGCGCGCCGCACAGCCCTGGGGCGGCTCGCTTGAAATCGACGCCGCCTATGGCGGCGCGCCGACCGCCGGCGATGACGGGATCGGCGGCTCCGGCGGCGCCGACAGCATCGACGGCGGCGCCGGGCTCGACACGCTGCGCGGGGCGGCCGGCAATGACACGCTGATCGGCGGCGCCGACAGCGACCTTCTCGCCGGGATGAGCGGCAATGACTCGCTTGACGGCGGACTTGGCGACGACACGATGGAGGGAAGCCAGGGAATAGACACAATCGCCGGCGGCGACGGCAATGACGTCTTGACCTTCAACTTTGAGTTTGACCGCCCGGTCGATATGGTGATCTCCGACACGTTCGTCAGCGACCTCGCAAGCGGCGATCAGACGACGATCAGCGGCATCGAGCAGTTTCAGATGTCGCAGCGCCTTTCAGGGAACTACGACGACAGGTTCGACGGATCCGCGGCGACGTTCTCGCTTTTGATTTTCGCAGGCGCGGGCGACGACGTCATCATCGGCGGCGCCGGCGCGGACACGAATCTCGAGGGCGACTCGGGCCGCGACACGCTGACCGGCGGCCTTGGCGCCGACACTTTCGACTATGACTATTTTTATGAGATTGATGCGGTCGGGGATGTGATCACCGACTTAGAGGTCGGCGACCGGATCGATTTTCTCAGCATGGAGGTCGAAGCGCCGTTCGGCGAAGGCGTGCCGCTGTCCTTCATTGGGTCGGCGGCGTTCTCCGGCGTCGCCGGCGAAATCCGGTGCCAGAAGGCGAGCGGCCTCACCATGGTCGAACTTGACTCAGACGGGGACATGATCGCCGACGGCGTCATCACATTGACGAACGGCGAATTCGATCTCGTCGAAGCGACGCCGGGCGTTGAGCGCCTTATCATCGCGTCCGACTCGGCGTCTGGCGGCGCGGACGACATCGTCGGCGCGAACGGCGACGATTTTCTGGAAGGGCTCGGCGGCGCCGACACGATCCAAGGGCTTGCCGGCGCCGACACGCTCGACGGCGGCGACGCGGACGACAGCCTTGTTGGCGGCGACGGCGTTGACCAGCTCGTCGGCGGACACGGCCTTGACCAGCTTTCCGGCGGCGACGGCAATGACGTCCTCTATGGCGGAAGCGAAAGCGACATCTATACGGGCGGCGCAGGCTGCGATCTTTTCCAGATCAATCCCCTTGAAGCCGCGATCGACTTCATTACCGATTTCGAAGTCTGCGATTCGATCGAACTCGGCGGCACGGGCGGCACGTCGAAGGATCCCGGGCCCGACCTCTTGACCTTCGTCGGAACGGCGGCGTTCACAAACACGGCGGGCGAGGTCAGGTATTCGACGGGCGTCGGCGTCACGATCATCGAAGTCGACATCGACGGCGACGGCGCAGCCGACCAGACCATCCAGATCAACAATGGCGAATTCGCATTAAGGCAGTCGATTCCGGGCGGACCGACGCTCATTTCCGTGAACGCCTTTGGAACGGAAACCGTCGGCGACGACACGATCTACGGCTCGACCGGCGCGGATACGATCAGCGGCGGCGAGGGGGCGGACTTTCTCAACGGCATGGAGGGAAACGACAGCATCCTCGGCGGAAACGGCGACGACAGTTTCCAGGAGCATGTCGGAGACGACACGATCGACGGCGGCGCTGGAAATGACCAGCTAACGCACTTTTACGGCGAAGCGATCAACCTGACCGTCACGGATTCGCTGATTGTCAACGCCGTCACCGGCGAAACGGACGCCATCTCCGGCATCGAACGGGTTTTCATTTCGAACCGGCTCGCGCCGCCGTCCGACGATACGCTGAGCGCCGCGCTTGCGACGATCAGGGTCGATCTTCATGGCGGCGCCGGGAATGACAGCATCGTCGGCGGCTCGAATGTCGACAATATCGAAGGCGACAACGGCGTCGACACGCTGATCGGCGGGCTCGGCGGCGACACGTTCGATTTCGACTATTTGACCGAGGTCGCGGACGATCAGATCATGGACCTTGAAGTCGGCGACATTGTCGATCTTGGCGGGATCGACGCGCTCGGCGAGGCGGGAGATCCCGACGGCGACGACCTGACCTTCATCGGCGCAGCGGCGTTCACGGGCGCCGCTGGCGAAATGCGCTATTCGAAAGGCGGCGGTCAGACCATCGTCGAAATCGACGAGAACGGCGACGCTGTCGGCGACCACTTCATCTATATTCGGAACGGCGAATTCGATCTTTCGCAGTTCGGCCTCGATTCCGCGAGGCTGCGGATCATCGCAGGTTCGGCGACGGCCGGCGCCGACAATATCGTCGGCACGAACGCGGCCGAGGCGATCGACGCGCTTGACGGCGGCGACACGGTCCAAGGCCTCGGCGGAAACGACACGCTTGCCGGGGCCGCGGGCAATGACATGCTCAATGGCGGGGGCGGCCGCGACAGTCTTGACGGCGGCAACGGCAATGACACGCTGCTCGGGGGCGCAGATGACGACACGATGTCGGGCGGAAAGGGGTATGACTTTGCGAGCGGCGGCGACGGCGCGGATTCAATCGTCGGCGGGGACCTCGCCGATACGTTGAACGGCGACGCCGGCAACGACATCCTTCGCGGCGGCGCCGATAATGACCGGCTCAACGGCGGGACGCAGCGGGATTTGATTTTCGGAGATGTCGGCGATGACGCCGTTGACGGCGGGACCGGCGATGACACGGTCGACGGCGGCACGGGCCGCGACCGCGCGTTCGGCGGCTCCGGCGACGACGATATCAGCGGAGGCGGCGGCAACGACACGCTGCAGGGCGGCAATGATGCGGATGCCCTCGCCGGCGGCGCTGGCTTCGACATCCTTGAGGGCGGGGCCGGCGATGACACTTTGAACGGCGGCGACCTAAACGACGTCATCTTCGGCAACGCCGGGAATGACCTGATCGTCTTTCAAAAGTTCGGAGACGCCGACACGATCCGCGACTTTTCCGCGGGCGCCGGCGTCGGCGACATCATCCGCCTCGTCGGCTTCGGCGCGGCGTTCGACAGCTTCGCCGAAGTGCTCGCGGCGGCGACGGACGACGGCGTTCACACGACGATCAATTTCGGCGGCGGCGACGTCATCGTCCTCAGGGGCGTTCTCGTCAGCCAGCTCGCCGCTGACGACTTTACGTTCGGGTGAGGCGGCCGGCCATTGCACCTTACACGGACGAATACGCGTCGCCGCTTGCAAGCCGCGATGCTGCAGCGCACAATGCGCGCTATTGCAGCAGCAGGAAAAATCGTTAAAACTTTCTTCTAGACTACGCGAGGGGAGCGATACCACAAAATGATCGGCGTCTAATTCGGCTTCAGGCTGGGAGTTTGATCCGCCTCCCGCCGCGCCGCGTTCTCCTTTTCTCAGCGTCGCCGTCCGCGGGGCGCGATACCGCGCGCTCCGGCCGCTCTTTCAGGCGCGGACGTCAGCAATAGGGAGGCAATGATGGCCAACACAGTCGCAGTGTTTGATACGACAAATGTGCTTGTCGGAACGTTTTCCACGATACAGGCGGCAGTCGACGCATCGAGCGCCGGCTATGCAATCCACATCAGCGCCGGCACTTACGCGGAAAGCGTCGTCATCGACGTGCCAGTCAGCATTTTCGGAGCGGGCGCGGGGCAGACGATCGTTGCGCCGCCGTCCGGAAGCGGCTTTCTTATCAATAGCGATCTCGGCACGAGCGCGACGCTCGCGATCGACGGGGTCACCTTTTCCGGTTCGCCGGACGCGTCGGGGGTCGAATTCGCTTCGACAGGCGTTCTCGGCACGCTGCAAATCACCAATTCCGAATTCGAGTTGAATTACCGCAACGGCCTTTCGGTGATCGGCGGGGCGGGCGGCGCGGACCTCGACAATGTCGTCGTCTCGAACGTCGCCTTCTTCTCGAATGGCGGCGACCCGGCGACGCAAACGTCTTCCGGCGACGGCGACCTCATCTTCTTCCAGTTTTACGGCGACGCGACCATCTCAAATGTCGCCATCACCGGGGCCGTCGTAGGCTCTGGTCCGGCCGAGAACGCCATCCAGTTCCGCGGCGACGCGGGCCCTATGGGGAGCGTCACGCTGACGGATGTCGCGATCAGCGGGCCTTATGAGAAGCAGCCGATCGCTGTCTTCAATTACACGAATATTGACGGCATGTCGGTAACGAACGTCACCGTTTCGTCCGACTCGACGTCGTTCCAGCTCGCGGCGAATTTCGACGGCGTCAACGGCGACATCGACATCGGGTCCCTCGGCATCGACGCGACGGCGTCGCCCGATCCCGTGGCGCTGCAGGGCGGAACGGCGGCGCAGGTCCTGACGGGGGGCGCGGAGGACACGGTTCTTTTCGGACGCGGCGGAAACGACTCGCTGAACGGCGGCGGCGGCGACGATCTCGCGGTCTATGCCGGGTCAAGCCTCGACGCGACGATCACCGCGACCGTAAACGGCGAAGGTTTCGCCACAAGCTTCGCCTCGGTCACCGACAATAATGCGCTGTCCGGCGGCGATGAGGGCGCTGACGCCTTGACCAGCGTTGAGTCGGTCACCTTCCTCGGCGACGGCGCGACGCTTTCGGTTGGCGATCCCGTTCAGCTCTTTGACGGATCCGGCAACATCGTCGGAACCTTCACGACCATCCAGGCCGCCGTCGACGCGGCGGCCGACGGCTATACGGTGCTTGTCGACGCCGGCACATACGCCGAGCAGGTGACGGTGAACAATATCGATAACCTGACGATCCGCGGCGTTAACGGCGCCGTGACGATCGAAGCCCCGGCGAGTCTCGTCCAAACATCGACGTCGTCGAGCGGGCGCGAAGTTTTTTCGATCATTACGGTTGAAGATTCCGACAACGTCGTCCTGGATGGGATCAGCGTCGATGGTCTTGGCAATACGACCGGCCTATCGGGGTCGAATCCCAATAATGTCGGCGTCTTCTACCGCAACTCGTCGGGCGGCCTCGAAAACGTCGATGTCGCCGGCATCCGCGACCCCTATGCGGGAGGCGTGACGGCGGGAGGCGATCCCGTCTTGAGCGGATTGCAGCGCGGCGTCGGGGTGCAGGCCGACAACGACGCTGGACCGCCGAAGCCGTTCTTCATGCACGGCGGAACGATCAGCGACTTTCAGAAAAACGCCACGGTCTTCGGCTACGCAGATCTCGACGTCTCAGGCGTTACGGTCATCGGCGGCGGGGCGCAGACGATCATCGCGCAGAACGGCTTCCAGGCCTTCGGCTCGACGGGCTCGATCTCCGGCAACGATATTTCCGGGATCGGCTACGC
>JACADX010000393.1 GCA_013389125.1 Parvularculaceae bacterium
CCTTCATCGCCGGCCGTTCCGGCTAAGCGGCGGCGCGCTCGCGCAAAGCCTCTCCGATCGTGCCGGCGCGAAAGCCGCCGTCGTCCGCCTTCGGAAAGAAGCTTTCTGTCAAGTGCCGGCGATACATGGAAATCCCCCTCGGCGCAGACCGCGTCAGCTGCGCATCGGCAGAATCATCTGCGTTTGCGTGACGATTGCGGCGAGTTTGCCGTCCTCGCGGCTGATCTCGGTTTTCCATACCTGGAGCGATCTGCCGATATGAACCGGCGTCGTCACGGCGAGCGCCTTCTGGCCGACCGGCACCGGCCGGAGAAAGTTCGTTTTGCTTTCGACGGTCGTCGTCATCATGCCCGCCGGCATGTTGAGGAAAGCGCCGCAGCCGCCCATATTGTCGGCGAACGCCATCATCGCCCCGCCATGCAGGGTCGCCGGGATCGTGCAATGCTGGGGCGTCACGAGAAGCTCGGCTTCAAGGCGTTCCTTCGTCACGAGCGTCATAGTGACGCCGAGCAGCTTCGCAAATGGCGCGTTCTGCTCGTTGAAGGCTGCGGCGAGATTTTCTTCGGCCATGCTGATTCCTAGATCCAGCGGCGCACGCGGCGCGCGTAGGCGTCGTATTCCGCGCCAAACCGCGACCTGAGGTATTTCTCCTCCTTGTCGATGACTGCGGAGAGCAGCGCGAATGTTATGACGATCGCTCCCGCCGTCAAAGGCCCGGGCGCTGCAAGCGCGCCGCCGATGAGGAACAGCATGATTCCAAGATAGGTCGGATTTCGCGACAGCTTGTGCAGCCCGCCGGTCACCAGCCGGTCGACGTCGCCCTCGCCCGACGGCACGCCGACGCGCCACGATTTTCCCATGCCGCCCTGAGCGATGATAATCAAGAACGACGCAAAGACCATGATCGCAAGCGCCGCCGCCGGCGCGGGCGACGGTCGGGCGGCGACCAGCGCGTCGATCGCCGGAAACGGCGCGCGGGCCGCAAGATAGCCTGCAAGAACCGGCGCCAGCGCGACGAGCGCGCGCTGGCTGAAATTCCCTTTCGCGCCGAGCTGGTTGACTGGAACTCCGGCGCGGCGAAGACGCAAGGAGCGCGCCCCAACACTGGCGAGGAGAAGAAGCGTCGTTCCGGCGGCGGCGTAGCGCAGTCCGTTTTCGTCCATCCTGGCGCTCCTCCAAGTCTTCCGACCTTAACGCCCGCGGCGGCGCGCGGGCAATTGCTCCTCCTCCGGAGCAAGATTGCGCACGGCCCGGAACGCCATGCCTCAGGCTTCGGCGCTAATCAACACCGCAACGAGCAGCGCGGTCTCTTCGCCCCGATTGACCCAGGCGTGATTGGTCGCTCGCTGGATGATCACGTCGCCGGACTTCAGCGCTTTCGCCTCGCCGTCGTCGAGCAGAAGATCGACCTTGCCCTTGACGAGCACGATGACGTCGAGCGTCTCCGTCTTGTGCATCATGGGATGACGCGCCGTATCGACGCGCGCTTGCGCGGCGCCGCAGGCGGCGAAGGCGAAGGCGGCTTGCGCCTCGCGTTCGGCGGCGGAGAGCTTTTGATTTTCAGGCGCGATCGTGAACCAGCGAACCTTGACGGCGCCTGCATCCGGCTCTAGGCGCACATCCTCCTTCTGAAGCCGATCGACGCCGTCGAGAAGGCGCGCGCCAAGGTGGGCGGTCCATATTTCCGCAAGGCCCGCTTCATCGACTGCGAGCACCTTCGCCGCGCGATCGTCGATTTTCACTGACGAGCGGCCATCCTTATCGTTTTCCGTCACGATACGGCGCAGGCGATCCCAGATCATTGCGCCGATTCCGCCGCCGGCATCCGCGCGCGAATGGTCTCGATCACTGACCTCGCGTCATAGACTTCGCCGCGATCATCGCCTTCGGGCTTTGCGCCCTTTCCGTACAAGACTTCCAGATTCGACGTATAGAATTTCCGCGCGCCGACCTTCCCGATATTGCCGCCGACGCCGACCCCGACATTGCGCCCGCCGCCGCCGACGCCGGCCCCGATGCCGACGCCGCCCTTCTCCCGCTCGTCAAGCGAGCGCCCGACGACGCGAAACCAGTCATAGCCGTTTTCGAGTGCGATCTCCGCGGCGCGCAGCAGCGCGTAATCTTCGACAACGCTCGCCGGCGTCGCGCCGTCGCCCGCGAACGAGACCCGGAACCGGTCGCCCTCGATGCGCGTTGACGCATAGCCGTAGCCCGCACGGTCCGCCGCAGCGTACTCCGTGCCGACCGCAGTGGCGCAGGCGGCGAGCGCCAGCGCGGCCGCACCGATAATCAGTCTGCGCATGAGAAGCTCCTCGTCTCGGTTCGCCGGAACTTATCACCGTCCCGCCGCTTGAACAGCCCTCGGCTGACGACGAGGCGATATTGGCGCGCGTCAGACGGGCTTGCGGTCTTTTGACAAGACGGACATTACTCAATTCTGGAGCATTGAGGCCCCAAATTGCGCGGACAAGCGCCTTTGATCTGCGCCGCCGCCGCGATGGCGCTTGCCGCCTGCGCAACCGGGGACCCGTCGCGCGGGGCGGCCTATCGGTATTCGCAAGAGCGCGACCATGTCGGCCGCATCTTTCATTATTTGCGTTCGAACCGAGACGGTTCTCTTCCTGAGCACATTCATGTTTTTCACAAGGCGAAAGACAAGGTCGAAGTCTACAAAATGGTGCAAAAGTGCACAGGGGCCGCGCTCGTCACGGCCGAACTCGATTTCGAAAAATGGTCGGCGACAAAACTTGTCGGCGGAAGGCTCGGCGAGAATGCGGACCAGTTAGCCTTCGCAACGCTCACGCTCGATACGCGCGAGCCCCGCATCGACGCTGTCGTCAATCTGCCGGACCGCACGCTCACGCAGTCTCTCGATCTCGAGGCGCTGCCTTGGCGGCTTTATGATTTCGACTTCGCCGAGTTCACGGTCTTTGCCCAGCATCTCAAGAATTACGAGCGCGACTTTTCGGTCGACATGGCGGTCGTCGTCGCCGATCCGGACGTCGAGGAGTTCTTGACGCGCATGGGCGAGGCGAAGGCGATCGCCAGGGGGCTCGACAGATCCCGCGGCGCCTATCGGTACGATCTCGGCGGAGAGGCCTTTGCCGCCGGCGGAACGCTTCTTCTCGACGCCGATGACGGACATGTCGTCGACGTCGAAACAGCCGTTCCCAATCACGCGGAATATCAAGACTTCAAGCTCTCGCTCCTCGACGTCAATGACGGGGGAGAAGGCCGCTGGCGGACGCTCCTCTTGTCCCACTTTGAGGGATGCGACGAGGGCTAGAGCGGCGTGCGCTGAAGCGTGCGCGGTTCAGCGCGTAAACGCCGCGACAAACAAGGATTAGAGCGAGCGCCCCGATTCCGAAATATCGCGCGAAGCTCTAGCCGAAGAATTGCGTCACAACGTCAGGCCGCATGAGGATCGTCAACGCCGCGCCCGCGAGCGCGCCGCCGAGATGGCCTTCATGCGCGATGACGCGGTTTTCGCGCCCCATCAATTGCGCGGAAATCGCGATGAACAACACGCCGTACAAGATCGCCGGGATCGGGAACGGCAGGAAAAGAATGTAGAGGCTGCTGAACGGATGAAAGCAGCAATAGGATAAAACGACTCCTGACGCCGCATCCGAAGCGCCGACGGAGGCGTAGCCGGGGTTTCCGCGATTGACGTAAAGCGATACGAAGCCGCTGGCGAGGATCGACCCGAAATAGACGACGATGAAGCCGAGCTTGCCGAGCGTCTCCTCAACAACCGGCCCGAAGAAGAACAGCGTCATCATGTTGAGGAGGAGATGCGGGATGTTCCCGTGCACGAAACTCGACGTCACCATCCGGTAGTGCTGCTTCAGGTCGCGGACGGCGTGAACCTGGAAAGCGAATTGGTTGATGAAGGTGCGATCGCCGTAAAAGCCGTATAGGCTGATCATGATGTTGACGCAGATGAGGCCGAGCGTCGCCGGCGCGGAACCTATGCCGTCCATCTTGGCCCCTCTTCTCGGCCGTCTTCGCTCGCCCGCAAGCGCAAGCCGCGGCCGGCGACTGATTCAGGCGCTCCCATCGCCGTCTTCCGCCGGCGTCAGCGCTGTCATCGCGAGAGCGTGAATTTTCTCGGCGAGGAGATCCCGCAGGGCGTCGTTGACCGCGCGCTGGCGCGCAACCCGCGACAGCCCTTCAAACCGCGAGGAAACGACGAGCAGTCGGAAATGCGATTCGCCCCCCGGCCGGGCGCCGGCATGGCCCGCATGAAGATGCGATTCGTCCTTCACGATGAGGCGCTGCGGCGCGAACGCGTCCTTAAGCCTCGTTTCAATGAGGTCTGCGACTTTCACCTTAACCATGCCGGCTATCACGGAATTTCGTCCGCGTCGGCCGACGCATCGCTTTTGTCAAGATTGTTTCAACGCCGACGAAGCACCATAATTCGCCGATGGCTTTCTCTTACCGACCGCGTTTCGGGTATGACATCCGCGTCCGGCCGCCGGTCGGGGACGCCGGGGAGGCGCCCGTCTGGGCGCGCGCCTACACGCGCCCCTGCGATCGGGAAGGCTGCGCGAAAAAGGCGGTCGTCAGGGCGGCGAAGTCGCCGCGCGAGACCCAGCAAAAGCTGTGGCTCTGCGCCGAGCACGCCCGCCTTCACAACGCGCAGTGGAATTATTTTGACGGGCTTTCCGAGGCGGAAGCGGAAGCGGCCCGCCTCGCTAATGTCTATGGCGACCGTCCGACCTGGACGATGGGCAAGAACGGCCGCGCCCGCGCCGCCGCGCGCGCGCGGGGGCCTGCGGATTTGCGCGACGCCTACGGCATTTTTTCCGAGGCGGTGAAGGTCGCGGCGGCGGCAAGGCCGGCGATGCGAAACGGCCGGCCCCTTAGCAAGCTTCAGGAGAAAGCGTTCTTGACCCTTGACCTTTCGGCGGCGGCCGAGGCGGGCGACATCCGCCGCCGCTACGCCGAACTCCTTCGGCGCTTCCACCCAGACGCCAATGGCGGCGACCGCAGCGCCGAAGCCCAGCTTCAGGAAGTCGTGAGGGCGCATCACATCCTCAAGAAAGCGGGATTTTGCTGATCGGTCGCGCGGCGCGAGGCTATGCCCGCCGGCCTTGAAATCCCTACCCTTTCGCGCAAGGGTCCGCCGCGATTCCGAGAGTATTGAAGATCATGGCCGCCCCCGACGACAAGTTCATGGAAAAGCCGGACGTAAAACTCGACGCCAAGAAGGTCTTCGGCGTCGATTTCTCAACGCCCGTTCCGGCGTTTTCGAAGCCCAACGAATATGTGCCCGCGGTCGATCCCGCCTACCGGTTCGATCCGCAGACGACGCGTGCGATCCTCGCGGGCTTTGCGTATAACCGCCGCGTCATGGTGCAAGGCTATCACGGCACCGGCAAGTCGACGCATATCGAGCAGGTCGCCGCGCGCCTTAACTGGCCCTGCGTGCGCGTCAATCTCGACAGCCATGTGAGCCGCATCGACCTCATCGGCAAGGATGCGATCGTCGTTGAGAATGGCGTTCAGGTGACCGCCTTCAAGGAAGGGATTCTCCCCTGGGCGTTCCAGCGCCCCGTCGCGCTCTGCTTTGACGAATACGACGCCGGGCGCCCGGACGTCATGTTCGTCATCCAGCGCGTTCTCGAATCGGAAGGGCGCCTGACGCTTCTCGACCAGAACAAGGTGTTGCATCCCAATCCCTGGTTCCGGCTCTTTGCGACGACGAACACGATCGGCCTTGGCGATACGACCGGCCTTTATCACGGCACGCAGCAGCTCAATCAGGGACAGATGGATCGCTGGTCGATCGTCACGACACTCAATTATCTGCCGCATGACGAGGAAGTCGAAATCGTCATCGCGAAAGTCCCGCTCTACAATTCGAAGGAAGGCCGTCAGGCGATCGGCGCCATGGTGCGCGTCGCAGACATGACGCGCAACGCCTTCATCAACGGCGATCTCGCAACCGTCATGAGCCCCCGGACCGTGATCACCTGGGCGCAGAACGCCGAGATCTTCCAGGACATCGGCTACGCGTTCCGCGTCACCTTCCTCAACAAATGCGACGAGCTTGAGCGCCCGACGGTCGCCGAATTCTATCAGCGCGCCTTCGGCGAGGACCTTCCCGAAGCCGCCTATCAGGTCGAAGTCGCCTGAAGCGCCGGCGCAGCTTCACCCGTCGATCTTCAGCGCCTTGATGAAGGCCTCCTGCGGAATGTCGACGCGCCCGAACTGGCGCATCTTCTTCTTCCCCTCTTTCTGCTTTTCAAGGAGCTTTCGCTTGCGCGTCGCGTCGCCGCCGTAGCATTTGGCGGTCACGTCCTTCCTGAGCGCCGAAATCGTCTCGCGCGCGATGACCCGCCCGCCGATCGCCGCCTGAATCGGGATCTTGAACTGGTGGCGCGGGATAAGGTCTTTCAGCTTCTCGCACATCGCGCGCCCGCGCGATTCCGCCTTTTCGCGGTGGACGATGACGGAAAGCGCGTCCACAGGCTCGTCATTGACGAGGATCTGCATCTTCACGAGATCGCCCGGCCGATAGTCGAGGATTTGATAATCGAACGAGGCGTAGCCTTTGGAGATCGATTTCAGACGGTCGTAAAAATCGAACACGACCTCGTTGAGGGGGAGTTCATAGACGACCATCGCGCGGCTTCCCGCGTAGGTCAGTTCCTTCTGCACACCGCGCCGCTCTTCGCAAAGTTTGAGGATGCCGCCCAAATGCTCGTCCGGCGTCATGATCGTCGCGCGGATCCACGGCTCTTCCATGTGATCGATCCTGACGACGTCGGGGAGATCCGCCGGGTTATGCAGTTCCCTGACCGATCCGTCGGTCAGGAAAATCTTGTAATTGACGCTCGGCGCCGTCGTGATGAGATCGATCGAAAATTCGCGATCGAGCCGCTCGCGGATGATTTCAAGATGGAGGAGCCCCAAGAACCCGCATCGAAAGCCGAAGCCGAGCGCCGCCGACGTTTCCATTTCGAAGTGGAAGCTCGCATCGTTGAGGCGAAGCTTCGCCATCGCCTCGCGCAGATCCTCGAACTCGGCCGCGTCGACCGGAAACATGCCGCAAAAGACCACAGGCTGCGACGGCTTGAAGCCGGGAAGCGGCCGCGCCGTCGGATTTCTGTCCTCGGTGATCGTGTCGCCGACGCGCGTGTCGGCGACTTCCTTGATCGACGCCGTGATGTAGCCGATCTCGCCGGGACCGAGTTCGGCGACCGGGACTTTCTTCGGCGTCTGCACGCCGACCTGTTCGACCGTATAGGCGGCGTTGGTGCCCATGAGGCGGATGCGCATGCCCTTCTTCAAGACTCCGTCGACGACGCGCACGAGCACGACGACGCCGAGATAGCTGTCATACCAGCTGTCGACGAGAAGCGCTTTCAAGGGCGCTGCGGCGTCGCCCTTCGGCGCCGGAAGGCGATTGACGATTGCTTCAAGGACGTCGTCGACGCCGACGCCGGTCTTGGCGGAGATTTCAAGCGCGTTCGACGCGTCGATGCCGATGACGTCCTCGATTTGCGCGCGCACGCGGTCGGGCTCGGCGGCAGGAAGGTCGATCTTGTTGAGCACCGGCACGATTTCAAGATTGACGTCGATCGCCTGATAGACGTTGGCGAGCGTTTGCGCCTCGACGCCTTGCGAAGCGTCGACGACGAGAAGCGCGCCCTCGCAGGCCGAGAGCGACCGGCTCACCTCATAACCGAAATCGACATGGCCCGGCGTGTCGATGAGGTTTAGAACGTATGTCTCGCCGTCCTTCGCCTTGTAGTCGAGGCGAACGGTCTGCGCCTTGATGGTGATGCCGCGCTCGCGCTCAAGCTCCATCGAGTCGAGCACCTGCTCCTTCATCTCGCGCTCGGAAAGGCCGCCCGTTTTTTGAATGAGACGGTCGGCGAGCGTCGATTTCCCATGATCAATATGGGCGACGATCGAGAAATTGCGGATGTTCTTCAAGGGTATCATGCGCGGCGGGCTATAGGGGCGAACGGGGCGCGGGACAAGTTTGGGGCGGCGGAGCTGCGCCTCAGGCCTCGCCGATCTGCGTCAGCGCCGCTGACAACTTGTCGCGGCGTTCCGAAAACGCCGCCCGCCGCTCGCGGTTCTCCTCGACGATTTCAACCGGCGCCCTTTCGACGAAATTCGGGTTCGCCATCTTTTTGTCGATCGCGTCGATTTCCTTCGCGCACTTGTCGATTTCCTTGGCGAGCCGCGCCTTTTCCGCCGCGATGTCGATGATCCCGGCGAGCGGAAGGGCGTAGACCTCGCCTTCATGCACGACCTGCACCGCGCCTTTCGGCGCGCCGGCCGCGACGCTGATCCGCTCCAGCCGCGCGAGCCGCGCGACAAGCTCGCGATGAAGATCAAGCCGCAGCGAGACGCTCGCGTCCGGCGCGACGGCGATCATTGGAATCCTCGCGCCGGCGGGCACGTTCATTTCGGCCCGCGCCGAGCGGATCGCCATTATGAGGCCGATCATCCAATTGATTTCTTCGGCCGCTTTGTCGTTCGCAGGGAACTCCGTCGGCTTCGGCCAATCCGCGACGATGAGCGCCGTGTCGCGCCGCGCCGTTTCGGTCCACAGCTCTTCCGTGACGAAGGGCATGAAGGGATGGAGCAGCTTCAGCGCCTGCGACAAGACCCACGCCGTCGCCTTTTGCGTCTCGGCCTTCGCCGCGCCGTCCGGTCCCGACAGAATCGGCTTTGAAAGCTCCAAATGCCAGTCGCAGAAGACGTTCCAGACGAATTTATAGAGCGCGCCTGCGGCGTCGTTGAAGCGATAGGATTCGAGCGCAGCCGTCGCGTACGCCGCGGCAAGGCCCGCCTCGTGGATAATCCACTGATTGATCGTCTCTCTCGCCGACTTCGGATCGAAGGCGGGATCGAAGACGCAGCCGTTCATCTCGCAAAACCGCGCCTCGTTCCAGAGCTTGGTGCCGAAATTCCGATAGCCTTCGACGCGCGCTTCGGAAAGGCGGATATTGCGGCCCTGCGCCGCCATCGCCGCGAGCGTGAAGCGCAACGCGTCGGCGCCGTATTTGTCGATGAGCGTCAGGGGATCGATGACGTTGCCTTTCGACTTCGACATCTTTTGCCCCTTCTCGTCGAGAACGAGGGCGTGGATGTAAACGTCCTTGAACGGAAC
>JACADX010000394.1 GCA_013389125.1 Parvularculaceae bacterium
GCCCATGCCGAGAGGCAGGTAAGCGCGCCACTGCACCGCAAAAGAATAAAATATGCGTCGATGATCGAGGTGCAGGTCGAAGGCGAACGGCAAGTATAAACGGTCTGGACGCGTCTCCGCCACTAGGTCTCTGGCGATCGCATTAATCTCGTGAACCGGCTTCTCTTCAACAAGCACCGCCGGCAAATTCCGCAGGTGTCGGTGTTTTACGCCGAGGACGTCGAGCGCTGAGCCGAACTCCGCACGGACCGCGGCGAACTCCGCAGCCGGTATGAAGGGATGCGGCCCGGCTTCGCCGGCGCCCGTAAGGAGGGCGACATGGACTTCATGGCCTTCGGCGACGAAACGGGCGATCGATCCCCCCATTCCCAGCGTTTCATCGTCTGCGTGCGGCGCAATGACTAGAACGCGCATACTGTCACTTCTCCGTGCGTTCGGGGCTGCCAAGCGCGCCTTGAGCCCGAATATCCGCTTCGCCTTCCAGCGTCCATTCCGTCGCCAAAATCGCGCCGTCCGCACAGGCTACCGCGATTGCGCCGCCGTCGACGGCCAAAACCCGTCCCGGCGTCGAGGCGTGTCTGTCGCCGCACGTCCAAGGCGTTGCGCTCCAGACGACGAGCTTTCGCCCCTTCCAGGTCGACCACGCGCCCGGATAGGGACGGGTTGCGGCCCTGACAAGTCTCAACACCTGTTCTTTGGGCCGGCTCCAGTCGATCAGACCGTCCTTCGGCGTGCGTCGCGACGCATAGGTCGCATAGCGCTCATCCTGCGGGCGCCCGGCGAGGTCGCCGCTCGCGATTGAATTGAGCACTGCGCCGAGAATCCGCTCGAGCGCCGCCATATGGCGATCATAAAGGGTTGTCGCGGTCTCATCCGGCGCGACGTGAAAAAACTCCTGCGCCAGAACCGGGCCCGAATCGACGCCTTCGTCGATCCAGAACAGAGTCGACCCGGAGATCTTCTCATCGAGCAAGATCGTCCACGGAATAACGGCGCGCCCGCGCAATCGGGGCAGCGGCGCCGGATGGAATCCGACGACTCTTCCTTTCGCCGCCGCGCGAAATTCAGGCCCGCAGATTTGCGACCAGCCGATTACGAACACGGCATCCGGCGCAATCGCCGCAAGACGTGAAACGATTTCAGGCGCGTTCGCGTTCGCCGCCTCAATCAGTTCGGCATTCGCCGCCGCCGCGTCCTCACGGAGATCCGCATAGTCGGAATGGCGCCCTGCAAGGGTCGACGGCAGCGTGATGACGGCTGCGATACGCCATTCGCTGGCGGCGGCAATCGTTCGCAGCGCAACGCGCGTCGACTGAACAGCCCCGACGACGACGGCTTTCATTCGCCCGCCTCCACCGTATTGCCGAGCTTTTCGCCAAACAAGACGACGCCAATCGTTTTCACAAGTATTGTAAAATCGAGCCGAATCGAGCGCCGCCTCACATACCAAAGATCGAGCGCGAGCTTCTGATCGGCGGTCAGCAGCGTGTTGCCGTTGACTTGCGCCCAGCCTGTCAGTCCGGGGCGGACGCTGAGCCGCTCGGCGCCGTGATCGCCGATGTTTAGCGGCGAGTCGGCGGGAAGAGGTCGCGGCCCCACGAGGCTCATGTCGCCGACAAATACGCTCCAAAGCTCGGGAAGTTCGTCGAGTCGCGTCCGGCGCAAGAAGCGGCCGAACGGCGTCACGCGTTCGGCGTCGCTGAGAAGCTTGCCGTCGACGCCCTTCGCGTCGGTCATGGTGCGGAATTTGACGAGGCGAAACTCGCCTTGGCGTCCGGCGCGTTGCTGTTTGAATAAAATCGGCCGTCCCATCGTGACGAGGATCAACGTCGCAATTGCCGCCGCGATCGGGATTGCAATGATGCAGCCGATGAACGAAAGGATGACGTCTATCGCCCGCCGCGCGCCGTCGGAAGAATGCGGGCGCGCTGCAACGCTCGGCGGCGCTCCGCGCAAATTCATCGTCCGCAATAATTGATCATTGACAAGATTGACGTCAAAGCGGGCTTCAGCGAGCCGCCTCGACGCCGCACCCATGCGCGGCGCCAGCGTCGGATCGACGATGAAGCGTTTCATGGCGTCGGCGAGCGCGATCGGATTCCGCGCCGGGACGAGGAATCCGTTATCGGCCTCGATCACGGTTTCGCGGCATCCGGGCGTCGGCGTCGTAATGATGGCGCGCCCAGTGGCCAATGCCTCCAGAATCGAGCGCGGCAGCCCTTCGCGATGGAATGACGGAAGCACGAAGACCGAAGATCGCGCAAGGTATGGGCGAACGTCATCCGTTTCTCCAAGGTATTCGATGACGCCTTCGCGGCCCCAAGCCTTCACATCGCTCGCAGGAATTCCGGCAGGGTTTGCGTCATGGGGCCCAAGGATTTGAAATCTCGCCGACGGAAATTCGGCGTGGAGCATTCTTGCCGCCTCAACAAATTCATAGTGCCCCTTATCGCGCATAAGCCGGGCGACGAGGAGGAAGGTCGGCGGCCCGTCTGGAACGCATTGAAGGGGAAACTGCGTAAGGTCGACGCCGGATCCTGAAACCTGGACGACGCGATGCTTGCGTCCAATGATGCCGTATCGCTGCATTTCCTCCTTGTCGTCGGAGTTAAACAC
>JACADX010000341.1 GCA_013389125.1 Parvularculaceae bacterium
CAAGGCCGGCGATGGCGCGATTTACGCCGTCGCGCAGGGGCCGGTCCTGGCCAGCGGACTTGCCGCGAAGGCGCCCGGGGCCTCCGTGACGTTCGGCGCGCCGACGGCGGGAAGCATACCGCAGGGCGCGCGCGTCGAGCGCGAAGTGGACTTCGACTTCGGCTCAGTAAACCGGATAAGGCTGGCGCTGAAGTCGCCGGATGTGACGACGGCGATTCGGATTGAAGAAGCGATAAATTCGGCGCTTGGGCCGGGCGCGGCGGTGGTGACGGATCCGGGCACGATCGACATTGCGGCGTCCGGCGAGGGGCGCTCGCCCATGCGCATCATAGCTGCGATCGAAAATCTTCGAGTAGAGGCTGAGCAGCGCGCGCGCGTCGTCATCGATCAAAAATCCGGAACTGTCGTCATGGGTGCCGACGTGAGGATATCGCGCTTCGCCGTCACGCAGGGCAATCTGACAATCACGGTTCGCGAGAGCGCGTATGTCTCGCAGCCAAATCCGTTCTCACGAAACGGCGACACGATCGTCGTTCCGAACGCAGACGTTGCGATTGACGCCGGCGGCGAGGCGAAAATCGGCGTCGTCGATGAGAGCGTTTCCTTCGCCGACCTCGTTCATGGATTGAACGCGCTCGGCGTCGGACCGCGCGAATTGATCGACATCCTGACGGCCATAAAGGCTTCGGGCGCGCTCCACGCCGACATCGTGCTGCTTTGAGATTGCGGGCGGCCGCTCAGGCGGAGGGCGGCGGCGACAGCTTGACTTCGCCGTCCTTAGCGAGGCGGCGAACGACTTTCACGACTTCGCGCTGCGCAGCCTCCCCGTCTTCCTCCGAGACTTCGGGCATGGCTTTCATCTCTTCGAGATATTGTTCCGCCATTCGCTTTGATACGTTCGCCATCAAGAAGTCGACGGATGCCGCGGCGTTTGTGCGCCCATATTGCAGCGCAGCGAGCAATGTCTGCTTTTCGACTGCGCGCAGAAGCGATGCGGCGCCCGCTTCCGACAGGCGCAAATGGAGGTCCTGAAACGTCAGCACCGATTTGCGCACCGCCGCGCACATTAGTCGATCTTCCGCTTCGAGATGCGCAAGGAAGTCATCCCGCCTCGCTGACGGCAGGTAATTGATGATCTCGCCGACGGCTTCGTTGACTCCGTCTCCGGCGGGCGCGCAGGCGAGCGGCTTTAAGAACTCTTCTTCGATCGCGGCCGCGATCGCATCCGTCACTTCGAGCGACGGCTCTGGCGTCCGCGCGAGCTCCGCCAGCAGCCGGTGCGAAAATCCGGCATCGGCGGCGGCGAGGACCGCCGCCGCCTGTTCAAACGGCAGTTTAACGATTATAGCGGCGGCGACCGGCGTTCTCTGGGCCTTAAGATAAGGCAGGAACTGCGCGGGTTTCACAGTCGCGAGACGCTTCCAGACGGAATCGGATCCCCCGCCATGCAATTCAGCGAGAATTCGATTGACGCGATCTTCCTCCGCAAGCGAGGCCAGCATTCGTTTAGCTTCCGCGATCCCCCCCGCAAGTTCGTTTTGAGACCGCTCGACTTCCGCGACGAATTCCTGCGCGATCGCATGGAGTAGCGCAGCCGGGACCGACTTCAGCTCGCTGAAGGCGCGCGCGAACGCTTTTAGATGCGCGTCGTTTATGTCCTTTACGATCGCGCTCGCCGTCTCCGGGGTGAGCGCGGCTAGGATCACAGCCGCTTTGTGGGCCTGCGTCAGCTGCGGCGCAATGCGTGTGGTTTCCTTCATGAATATGATCTCACTAACGCGCCGGAAATCGCGACCCAGCCGTTTGTAAGGACGAAGAAGGCGAGCTTGAACGGCAGCGAAACGATCGCCGGCGGCACCATCATCATGCCCATCGCCATTAGAATGGACGCAACAAGAAGATCGATGATTAGAAAGGGAAGCAGCACGACGAAGCCGATTTCGAACGCCTTTTGAATTTCAGACAGCGCGAACGCCGGCACGAGGAGCGAAAATCGAATTTCGCCGTCGTCAAACGGCCCCTCGATCCCGCGTGCGGCGGCGAGGATTTCGACAGCCTCCGGATCTACGCGCGCTTTCATGAAGGCGGCGAATGGGGCGGTCATGCGGCGCACCGCCTCCGGTTCGGCTATCTCGTTTGCGACGAGCGGCTTTACGCCGGCGATCCATGCTTCCTGAAGGACAGGCTCCATCACGAACCAGGTTAGAAAAAGCGAGACGCCCATAATGAGCATATTCGGCGGCGATTGCTGCAGGCCGAGCCCCTGTCGCAGGATTGACAGCACGACGACGATCAAAGGCAGCGACGTCGCGATCATCGCCAGACCCGGGGCGAGGCTCAGCACCGTCACCAACAGGAAGATTTGAATTACGCGTTCGGTCAGGCCGCCCTCGGAAAGCAGTGTCGAGGCGCGATGCAACTCCTCAGCGCTCGCGGGGCCTGCGAGCGCGCAAATCATAATCGCGGCCGCCGGCAAGACCCGCTTCATGACCGGTCCGTCTCGTCGGCAGAGACGCTGATGATCCGGACGCCCAAGCCAGGGGGATCGGCTTCCGTTTCAACGAGCTCTCCGCGCGCGACGACGCGGTCGCCCATGAGCAGGCTGACGGGATCGTCGATCGCGGCGTCGAGCTTCAAGATCGATTCCGAGTTCAACGACAAGAGTTCGTCGATTGTCAACGTCGTCGCGCCGACTGAAACGACGAGCGATACCGGAAGCGAGAGAATCCCGGGCTTTTTCGCCGCCGCGGTCCGCAAGTCCGCCGCGGCGTCCACGGCGTACACTTCCGCGTCATCATTCAGCGCTGATTTCATGTTCTGCCTTTCGGTCTAGGACGGCGTGAAGCGCCTTTGTGATTTCGCGGACGGCTGACGCCGCGTCCAGCGATAGCCCGCCGCCCGGCCAGGTCGCCGCCACCGCGCCGACGCTCATATCTGCATCGGCCGAGAGCTCGCATTCCGGCCGTCGGCCCGCGGCGGCGAGCGCCCTCTCGATTTCTTCGATCAGGGTCGGATGGGCGCGAACCTGAATCGCCTCAGTCGGCGCCGGCCGTGAGCTGGCGCGCAATAGGCGCGACAC
>JACADX010000151.1 GCA_013389125.1 Parvularculaceae bacterium
CGCCGCCTCCAGCCGCGCCCAGAGCGCGCCGCGTTCTTCGGCGAGAGCCGGAATCTCGGCCTCCTCGCAGCGGATCTCCAGGTCGGGGCCGAGCCAGGGCCGCAGCCAGCCTTCGAGCGCCCGCGCCGTCTTGCGGGCCAGCGGCAGCACCGTCTGGCGCCAGAAGGCGAGGTTCGCCTCGCGATAATTCGCATACGTATTGTCGCCCGGAATGCCGAGCAGCTGCGGCGGCACCCCGAAGGCGAGCGCGATTTCGCGCGCGGCGCCGTTTTTCGCCTCGACGAAGTCCATGTCGGCGGGGGAGAGCGACATGGACCTCCAGTCGAGGCCGCCATCGAGGACGAGGGGGCGTCCCGCGTTGGCGATTCCGGAATAGGCGCCGAGGAGTTCGCCCTTCAAACGGTCGAACTGCTCGGCGGTGAGGCTTTCAGCGCCCGGCGGCCCCTTGTAGACGAGCGCGCCCGAAGGCCGCGCGGCGTTGTCGAGAAGCGCCTTGTTCCAGGCGAGCGCGGCGTTGTGGAAGTCGACCGCGCCGGAGGCCGCTTCGAGCGGGGAGAAGCCGTAATGGTCGTTCGTCGGGTGGAAGAGCTTCAGCTGCAGGATCGGCGAGAAGCCGTCCGCGTCGGCGCGGAAGACGGTCTTTCGTCCGTCGACGGAATACTCCCACGCCTCCGCCCAGCCCGAGGCGCCGAGGATCGCCTTCATGCGGTCGGGGCGGAGCGCGTAAAGCTCCTTCGGCTCGCCGTCGAGCAGGACCGCTTCGAGATAGGCGTTGCCGGCGGTCAAGAGATGGCCGTAGAGCGTTTCAAGAAGGACGGCGCCCGACTGCTCGGGATTGGGGCGCTGGAGCAGCGAAAGGAGCGGGTGCGCCGCCATCGCCTCGCCCGCCTCGACGACCTTGAGGGGCGCCGAGGCCGCCGCCTCCGCGACAAGGCGGACGCAGCGATAGGCGATGACGTTCTTCTCGTAGCCGGCTTTGGCGAGCGCGGCGTAATTGCGCGGCGTCCAGACCGGCTGGCCGGGCTGGGTCAGCGCGACAAGGGCGCGCGCTTTCGACTGCTTTTTTTCGAAGAGGGAGCGGAAGCGTTTCATCGCGCCGCCTCCTCTCCCCTCTCCCGCGAACGGGAGAGGGGCCGGGGGCGGGGGGCGGAGGGGAGACGAGGGAACCCCTCGCCCCGTTCCCCGCTCCCGCAAGCGGGAGAGGGGGATCTGAAACTCCGTACGCAACTCAATTGAAACTCTCCTGTCCAATTCTGGTGATGCGGGGCTCGGCCGCCGGGCGGAGCATCAGCTCCCAAAGCGCCCAGACGAGCGCGTCGAGGCGGTCAGGACTCGCCGCGCCCTCGCCGGTGAAGGTCGCCATCTGATCTTCGAGCTTTGCGAAGGAGCCGATGTGGCGGACAAGCCCCTGCTCGTAGAGCGCGGCGACCGGCTCGGCCCTGAGGCGCTTGCCGCGCGTCGCGCGGACCTCTTTGACCGGAACGCCGCCGTCGACGCCCCTGACGATCTCGCGGACCATGTCGCCGCCCTGGTTCGTCTCGACGAGGATGCGGTCGGCCTTGAACTCGCGGAAGGCGGCGACCGCCTTTTCCGCCCAGCGGCGCGGGCTTAATCCGCCCTCGGAGCGATCGGCGAGGACGAACGCCGTCGCCTCGCCCCTCGAGGCGCCGCGCAGGACGCCGGCGACGACGATGCCGCATTCGTCGGCCGCTTCGCCGGCCGAAGCCGGCGGATCGACGGCGACGACGATGCGGTCGAGCGATTGGTGAAAATCCGGCGGGACATGGATCCGCGCCGCTTCGATCATCGCGCGCGTCCATAAGGCGCCCGCGACGTCCTCGATGATCTCGCCGAAAAGCTCCTGGCGCCCGAGCGCCGTCCCTTCATAGGCGGCGGCGATTTCGCCGAGAAACGCCGGCGAAAGATTTTCGGCGTTGGCGTAGGTCGTCGCATGCGACGCCGCGGTCGTCGGCGCGGCGAGAAGGCGCTTTAAGAGCGCGATCGGGCGCGGCGTCGTCGTCACGACCTGGCGCGGCCTTCGCCCGAGGCGCAGCGCGAGCTGGAGATTGCTCCAGGTCTCCTCCGCATGCTTCCATTTGCAGAGCTCGTCGCCCCAGGCGGCGTGAAACTGGTGGCCGCGCAGCCCGTCGGGGTCTTCCGACGAGAAGACATAGGCGACCGAGCCGTTCCTCGGAAAAACGATGCGCCGGCGCGACGGCTCGTAGGTCGGGCGCTCGTTCGGCGGTCCGATATGCGCAAGACCCGACTGGCCCTCGATCATGACTTCCCTCCCGTCGGCGTAGGTCTCGGAGACGAGCGCGATGCGCGCCGGGTCCGTCCGCTCGCGGACGAAGGCGCGGATCCATTCCGCGCCGGCTCTCGTCTTGCCGGCGCCGCGGCCGCCCAGGAGCAGCCACAAGGTCCAGTCGCCGGCGGGCGGCCGCTGGTGCTCGAGGCTTCCGTGCGCCCAGTCATGCTCGGCCCCGCCCGCCGGCCTCGCGCCCCGCAGCATCCTTTCGAGCGTCTCCTTGAGGAGTGCGACCTGCGAATCCGTCAATGTAGCGGTCGAGGCGTTTTCGGAGGATCGCCTCTTCCCGTTCGAGTCGGGCGGCGCGCTCGGCGCCGTCGCCGTCGTGGTCATGCTTGGTCATTTCCTCTCTGATGCGGGCAAGGAGCGCGTTCGCCTCCTGCGCGACGCGCATGAACGCGACGGCCGTGCGCGCGATGCGGTCGAATTTCCGCGTGTCCTCGCGCTCGTCGAACGTGATGTCGGCGAGGCGCTTTTGCGTCTCGACGATCGAGAAGCTGAAGATCGCCTTGAGGCTCTCTTCGCATTCCGCGGCCGCCAGCGTGGTTTTCTTCTCCGTCATCGGCTCTTCGCCCTCGTGAAAATTCAACTTCGGGGACGAGGCTACGGCCGCTCCGGGGGGAGGGGGATAAAGCGGGGGATAAAGCGGGGGATAAGGTGGGGGATAAGGTGGGGGATAAAGTGTAGGATAACTTTTTTTTATCGCGGCGGATCAGGGCGTTATATGGTTAGCGAAAAAATCGCGGTTAACGGATTTTAACCAGTTTTTCCGTGAGCAGAAGATTCCAATTTTTGCAACCCTCGATCGGCTTTCCGTGTACGGATCATCAACCGGCGGGCGGCCTTGTGTTTGCGGATCGTCACCCGCCGGCGATCGGCAGGAGATAGCGATAGAGCGGATCGGCGAGGAGAAAGAGAAGCAGCGCGAAAAGCGCGGTCAGGGCCGGCGGCAGGACGCAAAGAAAGGGGGCTTCCTCGATCCGTCGCCAGTCGATCGGGCGCCCGCCCGAGCCTTGCGGCTTCTCCCCGGGTTTGGCGGGGAGAAAATAAAACGCCTCGACCGGGATCGACAGGAGATAGACGACGTTCAAGAGCGAAGAAAGGATCAAGACGCCGATGACGAGAAGCTCGCCCGCGTCGGCGGCGCCGAGCATCAGCAGGAATTTCGGCCACGAGCCGCCGGCGGGCGGCAGGCCGACGATCGACATCGCGCCGATGAAGAAGAGGATGAAGGTCAGCGGCATCTTCGCCCCGAGGCCCCTGAGTTCCGAGACCAGCGTTTTCTTGTGCGCGACATAGATCGCGCCCGCGCACATGAAGAGCGTCATTTTGCCGGCCGCGTGCGCGGCGATCTGCAGCCCGCCGCCGAGCGCCCCCATCGACGTCGCCAGCATCGCGCCCAAGGTGACGTAGGAAAGCTGCGACACGGTCGACCAGGCGAGCCGGGCTTTCAGATTGTCCTGATGCATTGCGATCGCCGAGGCGAGAAGGATTGATAGGCCGGCGATCCACAAATAGGCCTCGCCGGCGCCCGTCGCGGCGAGAAAGTCGATGCCGAAAATGTAGACGGCGATCTTGAGGACTGCGAAGACGCCGGCCTTGACGACCGCGACCGCGTGAAGAAAGGCCGAAACCGGCGTCGGCGCGACCATCGCGTTCGGCAGCCAGGAATGAACCGGCATCAGCGCGGCTTTCGCCACGCCGAAGAGGAAGAGCCCCAAAAGGATCGCCGGCGTCGCGCCCGCGTCTTTCAAGGGCGCGGCGAGAATGCCGCCCGGCGTGAAATCCGTGGAGCCGGCGATCGAATAGACCCAGACGATCGCCGGCAGGAGAAGGCCGATCGAGGTTCCCATGAGCAGTCCGAGATAGACGCGCCCGCCATGGCGCGCCTTGTCGTCGCCCTTGTGCGTGACGAGCGGCCAGGTCGAAAGCGTCAGCGCCTCGTAGAAGAAGAAGAGCGTGAATAGGTTCGCCGCGTAAGCGACCCCAATCGCCGAGGCGATCGCGATCGCAAAGCACATGTAAAAGCGCGTCTGGCGCTTTTCCGAGCCGGCGCGCATGTAGCCGATCGAATAAAGCGAATTGACGAGGAAAAGGACGCTCGCAAGGACCGCGAACATTGCGCCCAAGGGCTCGGCCTCGAAGGCGATCGGCAGCCCGCCGACGACGGTCATGAGAACGAAGCCCGGCCGCGCGCCCTCCCCGACCGCGAGGAAGACGACGACCGTCAGGGCGATCAACGCCCCGCCCATCAGCAGCGTCGCCGCCTCGCGAAGATTGGGCCGC
>JACADX010000254.1 GCA_013389125.1 Parvularculaceae bacterium
GGGTCAACGCCACGGTGGGCGGCGGGGCGACGGGGCGCGGGCGACAGCGGGGCTTCCGTTTTGGCGGCGACGGACGCCGCTTTCGCCGCGGCGGCGAGACATGCGCGCGCGCCCGAACCGGCGCCGCAACGGCCGCCGCGACCGGCGGAAGCGCGCGAGGAGCGCGTGAGGATGACCCGCCTTCGCCAGACGATCGCGCGGCGCCTCAAGGAGGCGCAGGAAACGGCGGCGATGCTGACGACCTTCAACGACGTCGACATGACGGCGGTGACGGGGCTTCGCGCGCAGTACAAGGACCTTTTCGAAAGGAAGCACGGCGTGAAGCTTGGGTTCATGTCGTTCTTCGTCAAGGCGTGCGTGCACGCGCTGAAGGAGATTCCGGACGTCAACGCGGAAGTCGACGGGACGGACATCATCTACAAGAATCACTATGACATCGGCGTCGCCGTCGGGACCGACAGGGGCCTCGTCGTGCCGGTCTTGCGCGACGCCGACGAGATGTCGCTCGCCGATATCGAGAAGAAGATCGCCGATTACGGCAGGCGGGCGCGCGACGGCGCGCTGACGCTCGAAGAGATGCAAGGCGGCACGTTCACCATTTCAAACGGCGGCGTCTACGGATCGCTTCTGTCGACGCCGATCCTCAATCCGCCGCAATCGGGCGTTCTCGGCATGCATCGGATCGAAGACCGACCCGTCGTGCGCGGCGGACAGGTCGTCGTTCGCCCGATGATGTATCTCGCGCTCTCTTATGATCACCGCATCGTCGACGGCAAGGGCGCTGTGACCTTTCTCGTTAGGGTCAAGGAAAACCTTGAAGACCCGCAGCGTTTGATGCTTGACCTTTGATCAGTCCGCCGCGACGCCGAACCGCGCGAGCGCATCCTCGAGCGGCTTCAGCGCGTCGCCGTACTTCTCACGGCGTTCGATCGCGCGCGCATTCAAGGGCTCCCGGACCTGCGGCGCCGAATGGGTGATGACGGCGCGCTTCGTCTCGTGAAAGGCGAGGCACTGTTCGGCGAAGGAAAGACCGCAAAAGGAAAGGAGGGCGCGAATTTCCGGCTCCGGCGCGGCGACAAGCCGCTCATATTCGACGTCGTGAATCATTTCGCCGAAAAGCGAACGCCAATGCGCCGTCATTCGCGTGTAGGCGGAATAATAATGCGCGACTGAGTCAATTTCGTTGGCGAAGTCGTAGTCGCCGAAAAATCTGAAACGCAGGATCGATAGGCACACATCGACCGGCGGCCGCGACAGGTTGACGATCTTCGCCTCGGGGAGAAGCGCCCTGATGAGCCCGACCGACCAGAAATTGAGCGGGTGCTTGTCGGTGAAGAATTTTCGCGACCGCGCTTCCTCGGGAAGTCCCGAGATCAGCCGATTTCGCCAGCGGCCTGCGTTCTCCTTGATCGCCGCAAGACCGCGCTCGCGACTTTCCGCAAGGCCTGCGAATTCGTTCAGGACGCCGATCATGCCCGGAAGCTCGCCGCCGCCGTAAACGTCCTCATGGGAGGCGAGAATCTGTTCGACGAGCGATGTGCCCGAGCGCGGCATGCCGACGATGAAAATCGGCTGGGGCGCGATCGCGCCCGGCGGTCCGGCGATTGGCCCTTCAAAGATGTCGCGCATCCGCTTCAGGCGCGCTTGTGTCGCTTCCGGGTCGTATCCGGCGCCCGCCGTCTTCGCGGTCCGCGCGGCGACGGCCTTTGCGGCGATAATCCGGCGGAAGGCGCGGGCGTGCTCGTCGATCGCTTCGTCGCGGCGGGCGAGCGCGAGGAGCGCCTTGGTTTCATCGTCAGCCTTCAATGCGCCGGAAGCGAGCAGCTTCTCGAGGCGCGACGCCATGTCGGAGGTCAAGGCGCCGGGATCGATCTGGGTGAGATAATCGCAGGCGACGGCGCAGTCGCCGTCCTTGCCGATCGCCTCGTTGAGGATGCGCTTGGCGTCGGCGAGGTCGCCGTTAATCATCCGGCAGCGCGCGAGCAGCGTCATCGCCGCAGCATCGTTCGGCTGACGCGCGATTGCGGCTATGGCGGCTTCCTCGGCGCCGCGGATGTCGCGAGCGGCAAGCCGAAGGTCGGCGAGCGCGCGCAGGCGCGCGGCCGTCGGCGTGCGCGCAGCGGCAAGCTCAGCTGCGCGGAGCGCCGCCTGCAATTGCTCGCCGGACATCAGAACGCTAGTCCAGAAGTCGAACATCAAGGCCGCATGCTCATCCGGCGCCTTGCTCGTCGCGCCCACAATTTCATGGAGCCATGTCTCGTCGCCGACGGCGATCGCGGCGGCGCCGGCGACACGCAGGACCGCGGGAACGGCGCCGAGGCGCGCATACGCCCGGCGCGCGGCCGCCGCGCCGACATCAATACGCTTTGTGCGGAGCGCCGTTTCGGCGAGACCGAGGTCAAGAAGCGGATTCTTGAAGCGTTCAACCGAAGAAAAGGCGTTTCGAAATGCGTCCTCGCGCCGTCCCGCCTGCACCAGCGCTTCCGTCAGATGATGCGCGAAGGCGGGATCGCGTTCGGCCGAAGCGGCGAGCCTCGCCATCAGCAAATCCGCGGCGGCGGCGTTGCCGATCAGGAGATGCGTGCGGGCGAGGGCGCTCATGATGGCGGGATCGCCGGGACGAAGGTCGAGCGCAACCTTGAGAGTCGTCATCGCCCTGACATGCGCCCCTGTCAAAGCATGCGAAAGCCCAATCCAAAACAATGCGCCCGCGTCGCCGCGGACAGAACCGGGCGCCGCTTCTGCGATCCTGATGACGCCCTGATAGTCGCCTCTAGCGTAAAGCGCTTCGATCTGCGCCGGGATGTCCACTCTTCCATCAGACATTCTTTAATCGCTGGCGACGCTTCATGGCGGCGGAGCCTTGACCTTCGACCCATTGTTCGCCCATGTCGCGCGCAAACGCAAAGGCGGAAGAACAGAAGGTCGCCCATGTCCGAGACTTACGACGTGATCATCATCGGCGCAGGGCCCGGCGGCTACAACGCCGCGATCCGCGCCGGCCAATTGGGCCTTAAGGCGGCGATCATCGAGAAGCGCGAGTCAAGGAAACTCGGCGGGACCTGTCTAAACGTCGGGTGCATTCCGTCGAAGGCGCTCCTGCACGCCTCCGAACTTTACGAGGCGGCGGCGACGCGGTTCCAAACGCTCGGCATAAGGACGACCGGTCTCGCTATCGACCTCAGGCAGATGATGAAGCAGAAGGACGACGCCGTCGAGGGCCTCACCAAGGGCGTCGAGTTCCTGATGAAGAAGAACAAGGTCGCTGTTTTCTTCGGCGCCGGCGAAATCCTCGCGCCGGGGAAAGTCAGGGTGACCGACGCGGCCGGCAAAGCATCCGAACTCGCAGCGAAAAACATTGTCATTGCGACTGGGTCGGAGGCGGCGCCGCTCAAAGGCGTCGACATCGACGAGAAGACGATCGTTTCCTCGACTGGCGCGCTTGCGCTGCCTGCGCCGCCGGGACGGCTCGTCGTCATCGGCGGCGGCGTCATCGGACTTGAACTCGGCTCGGTCTGGCGCCGACTCGGCGCGAAAGTCACGGTTGTCGAATTTCTCGAC
>JACADX010000152.1 GCA_013389125.1 Parvularculaceae bacterium
CGGCAGGCCCATCGATCCCGGCTTTACCGCCATGCGGTCGAAGACGCCGCAGAGGATCGTCGTTTCCGTCTGACCGTAGCCTTCGCAGATCTGACGGCCCGTCTCCTTTCGCCAGACTTCGATCACTTCGGGGTTCAAGGGCTCGCCCGCGCTGACGCAGTGACGAAGGCGCTTGAACGTCCGTCCCGAGAGGGTCTGCTTCACCAGCATGCGATAGGCAGTTGGCGGCGCGCAAAGAATTGTCACCGGATATTTCTCAAGGCAGTCCAGCACGCGGATAGGGTCGACCGCATCGGCATGGTGCGCGAAGACGCCGGCGCCTGCGAGCCACGGCGCGAAGAGCGACGACCACGCCCCCTTCGCCCAGCCGGTGTCGGAAACATTCCACACGAGATCGCCCGCGCCGGCGCGCAGCCAGAAGCGGCCCGTCGTCTCGTGCCCGAGCGGGTAGGCGCATCCGTGGACGGTCATTTTCGGGCTTCCGGTCGTGCCGGAGGTGAAATAGAGCAGCGCCTCGTCGTTAGCCGCGATGTCGGCGAAGTCGCGCAAGGGCGGCGCCGATGCCGCGTCATATCGCGTCCATCCTGGTCGATCCGAGTCGACAATCACGCGCGCGCCGCGCCAGCCGACGTCTTGCATCGCCTCGTCGGCGCGCCCGGCGCAAGGACCGTTGGTCACGACCGCCGCCGCGTTCGTCGCCTGCAGGCGATAGGCGAAGTCCTTTTTCATCAGCTGCGTCGTGCCGGGCGAAACGACGACGCCAAGCTGCAGGCAACCGAGAATGATCTCCCACCACGCTTGCTCGCGCGAAAGGATCAAAAGCGCGATGTCGCCGCGCTTCAGTCCTTGCGACGAAAGGAATCCGGCCGCGCGGGCTGCGCGCTCCAGGAGGTCCGCAAAGGAGATGATTTCTTCACGGCCGTCCGCGGCGGTCCAATATAGCGCCGTCGCGGTGCCGTGTTTGCGCGCGCGCTCGGCCATAGCGTCCCGCACGAAGTTGTACCGTTGCGGGCGCCGCCATTCAAAGGCTCGCCGCGCTTCAAGATAAGTTTCCGCAACGGTCATCGTCGAGGCCGGCCTTTGTCAACTGTTGACCGAACAGGCGTCGAGCGCCGCCTTCGTTCCGTCGCTGGCGGCGTCATAAGCCTCCTGATCGCTCGAATAGGCGTCGGCGAGGCTTCTGAGCTCGCTGTCGAGCGCGGGATCGCCCGCCGCCTTGGCGGCGAGACAGGCGCATTGTCCCGCGACGTCGCCTTGCGTGCCCCATTCATCAGACACCCGCATGCACATGTCCTCGAACGACTCCGCGAGCGTCGCGGCCCCGACGCCTGCCGCGCCCAAGGCCGCAGCGCCGATCAGAAGGCTCTTCATTCCGGCGTCTCCTTTCGCATTCGATGGATCACGCCTTCGCCATGTTGAGGACGCGGATTTGCGTGAATTCGGAAAGGCCCTCGAGGCTTTGTTCGACCCCGATGCCGGACTGTTTCGAGCCGGCCATCGGAATGTGCGGTCCGATCGTTATATGCTGGTTGATCCAGACCGTTCCCGCGTCGATGTCCTCGGCGATCTTGCGCGCCCGTTCGAAGTTCGACGACCAGACCGAACCGCCAAGCCCGTATTTGGTGGCGTTGGCGCGCGCGACAATCTCGTCGTCGCGCTTGAACCGGATGAGAGGTATCACCGGCCCGAACTGCTCTTCGTCGACAATGCGGTTTCCCTCCTTCACATTGGTGACGATCGCGGGCTTGATGAAATATCCGCTCCGCCCGCCGGTCTCGCCGCCGATGACGGTCGCGCCCTCTTTCTTCGCGCTGTCGAGAATGCCTTTCACTTTCTCGAATTGCATCCTGTTCTGGAGAGGACCGACGCGCGTGCCCTGCTTCGAGCCGTCATCGACGACGACATCCTTCGCAATCGCCGCCATCTCCTTCGCCATGGCGTCATAGACGCCTTCCTGGACGTAGATGCGCTTGGCCGCCATGCAGACCTGGCCGCAGTTCAGCATCGCGGCGTCGAATATCTTCGGCGCGACGTCCTTCACGTTGACATCGTCAAGCACGATTGCGACGTCGTTGCCGCCAAGCTCGAGCGTCAGGCGTTTCAAAGTGTCGGCGCCCGACTTCATGATCTTCTTGCCGGTCTCGGTCGAGCCGGTGAAGGAGACCTTGGCGACATCGGGGTGGCTTGTGAGATAGGCGCCGAGATCGTTGTCGTCGGCGATGACGTTGACGACCCCGGGCGGAACGACGTCTTTTATGAGCGCGGCGAGCCTCAACGTCGCCACGGGCGTCGTCGGCGCCGGCTTCAAGACGATCGTGTTGCCGGCGACCAGCGCGGGGCCGATCTTCCAGGCGGCGAGAAGCACCGGAAAATTCCAGGCGACGATGCCGACGACGACGCCCAACGGCTTCCTGTGCACTTCAACGCGCGCCGTTGCGTCGTCCTGGACGACCTTCATCTCGGGCGCGAGCGTCGCGTAATGGCGGAGATATCCTTCCGTCCACGCCATTTCGCCTTGCGCTTCGGGGAGAGGCTTGCCCTGCTCTGCGGTCAAGAGGCCCGCCAGTTCCGCGGCGTTATCACGTACGACGTCGGCGATTTTCGACACGATCGCCTGGCGCTTCGCGATCGGCGTTTTTGACCAGGATGGAAAGGCCGCCTTCGCCGCGGCGATCGCATCGCTCGCCTGCTTCTCCGACGCGCGTTCAACGGTTGCGAATATCTCTTCGGTCGCCGGGTTCACCACCTTCAGCTTGGCGTCGCCGTCGACCAGCTTGCCGCCAATCAGCATCGGAAAGTCGCCCATCGTCATTCTCCTCGTCCTGACTTCACCCGGCGCGCGTCGCTGGCGCCGACAATTCTTTCGTCATCGCTTCGCGCATGACGAATTTCTGAACCTTGCCCGTGACGGTCATCGGATAGTCGTCGACGAACCGGATGTAGCGCGGCACCTTGTAATGCGCGATCCGGTCCTTGCAGAAAGCTCGGATTTCATCCTCGACCACCGCAGCGCCCGCGCGGACCCTGATCCACGCGCAGATTTCCTCGCCGTATTTTGCATCCGGAACGCCGAAGACTTGAACATCCTGCACGGCGGGGTGCTTGTAAAGGAACTCTTCGATCTCGCGCGGATAGACGTTCTCGCCGCCTCGAATGATCATATCCTTCACGCGACCGGTTATGCGGCAATATCCTTCTCCGTCCAGCACGGCGAGATCGCCCGTATGCATCCATCCCGCCTCGTCGACGGCCTCGCGCGTTTTGTCGGGATCGCCCCAATAGCCGCGCATGACGGAATAGCCGCGCGTTAACAGCTCGCCTTGCGCGCCGCGCGGCGCTATTTTCCCTTCCGCATCGACAATCTTCACTTCGACAAAGGGATGGATGCGCCCGACGGTCGACACCCGCTTTTCGAGATCGTCGTCCGGCATCGACTGGAAACTGACGGGGCTCGTTTCGGTCATGCCGTAGCAGATCGTAACCTCCCTCATGTGCATGTCGGCGATGACGCGGCGCATGACTTCAACGGGGCAGGGCGCGCCCGCCATCACGCCGGTCCTCAGGCTCGAAAGGTCCCGCCCCTTGAATGAGGGATGATCAAGTTCGGCGATGAACATCGTCGGCACGCCGTAGAGCGCCGTGCAGCGTTCCGCTTCGACGGCGTCGAGAACGCTTTGAGGCTCGAACGCCTCGTCAGGAAACACCATCGCGGCGCCGTGCGTGACGCAACCGAGGACACCCATCACCATGCCGAAGCAGTGGTAAAGCGGAACCGGGATGCAAAGCCGGTCCTCCTCCGTGAAGCGCTGCCGCGCCGCGACGAACCGGCCGTTATTGACAATGTTATGGTGGGTCAGCGTCGCGCCTTTTGGAAAACCGGTGGTGCCGCTCGTGAACTGGATGTTGATGGGGTCATCCGGCGACAGGCGGGCGGCGATATCGCGCAGGTCCGCCCGCAAGGCAGGCGTCGCCGCCGCCGCGACATCGGAGAACCGTCGAAATCCTTCGACGGTCTCGTCGCTGATGACTATTTTCTCCTCAAGATGCGGAAGCTCGCCGTCGAGCGCGCGCGCCATCGCCACGTAGTCGCTCGTCTTGAAATGACGCGCGAGGATAAGCGCGCGCGCTTCGACCTTGTTCAGGACGTATTCAAGCTCCGCCGCGCGATAGGCGGGATTGATATTGACGAGGATCAGGCCAAGCCGCGCCGTCGCGAACTGCGCGATCACCCATTCCGCGTTGTTCGGAGACCAGATGCCGATGCGCTCGCCCGGCTTCAACCCGAGCGCCAGGAGCCCCGCCGCGAAATCTTCGACGGCCGCGGCGAGTTCGGCGTAAGTCAACCGAACATTCTGTCGGCGGACAATCAGCGCCGGACGATCCGGATGCCGCCGGACGGCCTCGTCCAGCGTCTCTCCGATCGTTTGATAGACCAGCGGCGCATCCGAGACGCCGCAGACGTAGCTCTCAGCGTTCGCTTCCATACCCGCCATCTTTGCGGGCGGCGACGGCGCCGCCCGCCAAACTCCAGAAACCGCCGCTCCTTCAAGACTCAGAAGGTGTAGTTGAGATTGATCCCCCACATTCGCGGGCGGCCGTAATATTGCTCGACAAGACCGAATAGGCCACCGTTCGAAAGGCTGCCTGAAAGATCGAACGTCTGAACGAGATACTCCGAGTCCGTCATGTTCTGGACGAACGCGCGAAGACTCCAGTTCTCATCCGGCGCAATCAGCGTCACCGACGCGTTGCCGACGAAATAGCCGTCCTCGCGCGAGGCATCGAAGTTGGTCAATGCGAAGAAGTGCTCGGACCGATAGGTTCCATCCACCTGGAATGCGAGGCTGCCGAGCGAGCCGACCGCAAACTCCTTCCGGACAAGGCCGTTCAAATTCCATTTCGGCGTCTGGACAGGCCGCTGCTTGCCTCCTGGCACGATGGCCGTCAGGGTGAGGACCGTCGGCGGTATCGTTGAATTGTCGATAACGGTCGCATCTTCGGTCACGCCGGGGATGCCCGTGACTTCGGCGTCGGTGAAGCCGACGCCGAAGTGATAATCGAATGTGCCGCCCGCGTTGCCTTCAAGCTCAACCTCAAAGCCCTTGTTCTCGCAATCGGCGTTCAACGTGAACGTGTCGAGACCGAGGATCGAGAAGGCCTGGCAGCGCTGATAATCGTAATAGTAGCCGGAAGCGTTAAGGCGCGCCGACCCGAGATCGGCCTTGAACCCGACTTCATAGGCGTCGAGCCGCTCGGGGTCGTAGGTCATGAATTCGGGCGAGATGAAGATCGGGGTCGGAAGCAGCGGCGCGTTGTAGCCGCCAGATTTGACCCCGCGGTTCCAGCTCGCATAGGCGAGAAATCCGTCGCTCGCCTGCCAGTTCAGCTGAACACGCGACGCGAAGTTCGTATCCTTGCGGGAGTCGACGAAAGTCGGGAACGCCGGACCGATGTCGACGATGCGCGGATCAAGGCCGCTTGAGATATCCTCCGGAAACAGCGCCGCGAGATCGTCGTATTGATAGTCCTTCTTTTCGTTGATGTAGCGAACGCCGCCGATGAAGGTGAGGCTGTCGGTCAGCGCGTAATCGAACTGGCCGAA
>JACADX010000361.1 GCA_013389125.1 Parvularculaceae bacterium
CGCCGGGGCGCAGGACGCGCCGAAGCGGTCGCCAAGAACGAAATCGATCTGGCGGTCGCCCTCGCGAAACGGCGCGCCGCCGGCCGACGGCATCGAATGACAGTCGATGATGACCGCGCAGCCGAATTTGGCGCGCGCGGCCGCGACGAGCCCGGCCAGCGCTTCGTGATAGGGGTCATAGCAGTCGACGAGTCTTCGCCGCGCCTCGAAAAATCGGAGCTTGCGATCGTAAATGTCCTGCCCGTCAGCGACGATGCGCGGGATGACGCCGAGGCCGGCGCGGACCCGATTGGACCTTGTATCGGCGGTCGTCGGCAGGGGATCGGCGAACATTCGCTGATCGAGTTCATCGCGACTCCTGTTGACGTCGACCCAGGCGCGCGGAAAGAGCGCGCGCAAGAGCGGCGCGCCGTACGCCGGCGCCGGCTCGAACAGGAGATCGACATAACTGTCTTCCGACTGCCGGAGCGCGTGGCGGTCAAGCCGGCTCATCCGCAACAGTTCAGGCGGGTAACGCCGTCCCGAATGGGGAGAGGCGAATATGCACGGCGTCGTCAGGCGGGCCGGCGCGACGACCTCAATCGCCGGCAGGCGCTCCCCCTCACCCGATTTCACGTCGTATTCCACTGATCCCGAGTTTCCGGCGCGTTTCACGGCCTGACGCCACCATGCATTGTAAATGCATACTTCGCCAGTCGTTAAGATGTCTTCGCGTATCCCGCGCGGCGCCCGTCTTGCTTTCCCCCTATCAGACGCGTTCGGGCGGGCGCTGCGTGACAGACCGTCGGCTTCCCTCCCTTCGCGGAATTGGTTAGAGCGGTCAGCATCGACGGGGGCATTTTTGATGGCGGCGATTCTCCTCGCGGAAGATGATGAATCCATGCGGCGCTTCCTCAAGAAAGCGCTTGAAAAGGCCGGGCATTCCGTCGTCGATGCGGCGCAGGGCGACGAGGCGCTGACCGAGTTGCAGCTCCGGGAATTCGATCTTCTCCTGACCGACATCGTGATGCCGGTGATGGACGGCATCGAGCTTGCGCGCCGCGCCGCCCAGATCGACCCTGACATGAAGATCATGTTCATCACGGGCTTCGCCGCGGTCGCCCTCAACCCCGCCAATCGCGCGCCCGAAGAGGCGAAAGTCCTGTCGAAGCCCTTCCACCTCAAGGACCTCGTCCAGGAAGTCGAGCGGATGGTCGCCGCCTAGCGCGCCGGCGAGGCTTGCGCCGGCCCCGGTTTGCGGTTAGAGGCGCACCTTCTTCAGGGCGCATAGCTCAGTGGTAGAGCGCCACCTTGACACGGTGGAGGCCCGTAGTTCGATCCTACGTGCGCCCACCATTGACTGAAATCCTCCGCACGCCGCCTCCCCCTATTCGACCCAGTCGCGCTTCAAACGCGGCGCGGTGATCAGGAACAGCGCGGCGGCGCAGACGTAAAACCCGGTCCCCGACAGGATGGCGTAGCGCAGCGCCTCGTCGCCATGGCGCTCGGTCATCGCGTCCGAAAGCGCGCCGATCGCAAGATTGCCAAGCCCGATGCCGATCAGATTGTTGATGAACAGGAACACCGCCGACGCGGTCGCTCGCATGTTCGCAGGCACAAGATGCTGGAAGGCGGCGATGACGGGGCCGAGCCAGACAAGGCTCAACGCCGTCGGCGCGAGAAAAAGCGCGAACGCGCTTGCAAGCGTTGTCGACAGAACGCCGGCGGCGAAGAAGGGGATCGTCGCAAGGAAAGCGATCGCCGGGACCACAGCATAGGCCGACTTTCGGCCGGGGCCATAACGGTCGGCGAGCACGCCGCCGAGCCAGATGCCGGCGACCCCGCCGATGAGGAGAACGGCGCCGTAGAAATAGGAGGCGTAAAGAATGGGCCCCGCCCCCGCGGGAATGAGCGCGTCCGGGAGAAAGGCGAAAAAATCCGGCAGCCGGTCGCCGAAACTGCGCACAAGGAACGACGGCAGCCAGAAAATGATGCCGTAGCCCATCATCGACGAAGACGCCGCGCCGAAAGCAAGACCCCAGAAGCTCGGCTTTCCCGCAAGCGTTCTGACGACATCGATGACGCGCGCCGGTTTCGTCGCGCCGCCGCTGTCGAAGGCGCCGCGGACCGGCTCCTTGAGCGTCAGCTTGAGGATCGGCGCGAGCGCAAGCCCCGATAGTCCGACAATAATGAACGCCGCCCGCCAATCGAGAAGGCTGGTCAGGACGCCGCCGAGCAGGATGCCCGCCGCCGAGCCGATTGGAATGCCGAAGGAATAGATGGCGAGCGCGCGCGCCCGCTTCTCGGCGGGAAAATAGTCGGCGATGAGCGAATAGGCGGGCGCGACGCCGCCGGCCTCGCCGACGCCGACGCCGAGCCGCGCGAGGAACAGCTGCGTGAAATTCTGCGCAAGGCCGCACAGCGCCGTCATCGCGCTCCAGACCGCGAGCGCCGCGGTCATGATGAGGACGCGGCTCTTGCGATCGGCGAGGATCGCGATCGGCACGCCGAGAAAGGTGTAGAAAAGCGCGAAGGCGAGCCCGCCCATCAGGCTGAGCTCGGTGTCGCTAAGACCAAGGTCCTTCTTGATCGGCACCGCGAGGATGCCGACGATCTGACGGTCGATGAAGTTGAATGTGTAAACGACGACAAGGATGAAAAGCGCCCAGGCGCGATAGCCCGCCGACGTCTCGCGGCCGGTGAGCGCCGCTCCGCTCAAGACGCGGGGCTCTGCGCGGCGAGAAACGCCCTCACGTCGGCGATCGTCTCCGCCGGCGCTTCTTCGTGCGCGACATGGCCGACGCCGTCATAGACGATGAGATTGGCGTCAGGGATCGCCGCCGCCATGCGACGGCCGTGTTCGACCGGCAGCACGGCGTCTTCAGCGCCCCAGAGAATGAGCGTCGGCGCCGCGATCGACCGCAGCAGGGGTTCGGGATCTGGAAGCGTAAACTCCTCGATCGACTCGACAAACGCCTCGCCATTGCCAGGCTGGCGCATCATGTCGCCGACGCGCTTCACGCGCTCGGCCGTCACCAGCGAATCGTCGCCGTAGATGTTTTTCATCGCGACAGCGAGCGCCGGCTCGCTCGCCGTGCGGAGGAAGAGCGCCATCGGCGGCGGGGGCGGAAGCGGCGAATCCGCGACGCCGTTGATCGGATAGGCGCCGGGCGCGACCAGAACGAGCGCTAAGACGCGGTCGGGATTGAAGGCGGCGAACCGCCAGGCGGCGAGGCCGCCAAGCGAATTGCCGCCGACGATCGCGCGCTCGATCCCGAGCGCGTCCATGACGTCGCCGGCGAACCGGGCGCGCTCATCAGGCGAATAGCGCCGCTGGGGGTCAGGACCCGAAAGGCCGTGACCGAGAAGGTCGAAGCGAATGACCCGGTAGTCCGCCTTCAGCGCCGCCGCCCAGGCGTCCCAGCTTTCGAGGCTGTAAACGAAGCCGTGCATCAGGACGATCGGCGGCGCGTCCGCCGGCCCTTCGATCCGCACCCGGACCCTTGCGCCGGCGACCTCCAGCATCCGGTCGTCGGCGGCAAGATACGCCTCCGCCGCGGGAGGTCCGGCGCGCAGCGCCTTCCAGACGAGGAAGCCGGCGGCCGCGACGGCCGCGACAAGAAGGAGGACGATCAGTCTTTTCATCAACCGGCTTCTCCGTCCGACCGCCTTGAAAGATCGGCGCGAGCGGCCCTGATAACATGGACCGCCCGCGCCGACAGGGAGGACTCTTCAGCGCCCTCGTTCGGCGGGCCTAGAGCGGCGTTCGCTGAAGTGTGTGCGGTTCAGCGCGTAAACGCCGCGACAAACAATGACTAGAGCGAGCGCCCCGATTCCGCATCAGGGCGCGAAGCTCTAGAATGCGACCTTGATCGTGCCGAACACCTGGCGCGGATTGCCGTAGAACGCCGTCAGAACGCCCGACGCGCCGAGCGGCGAATTGCCGAACTGCGGCAGCGCCGTCACGAAGTCATAACCGGCGATGATGAAGCGCTTGTCGGTCAAGTTCGTTCCGTGCACGCCGAAGGACAGGCGTCCGTCGTCGGTCGTCCACGAAAATCCGGCGTTGAGAAGCGCATAGGCCGGCTGATCGATCGGCGTCTTGAAGTTGAACTGGTGCGTCAGGCTCTTGAACGAAAACGACGTGTAAAGATTGAGCCCGCCGTCGCCGAACAGAGCCATCGGACGCGAATAGCTGAGCTGGCCAAATGCGCTGACTTCCGGGGTATTCTGGAAGACGGCGACGTCGGTGAGGTCCGGCGGCGGGCTGCCGCGGCCGAGATAATCGTCGAACTCGGCGCTGATATACCCGAGCGCGAACTGGAACGAGAGATCGTCGCCCGCAGAAAGCCAGTCCTCGGCGAAGCGCACATTGCCTTCCCATTCCATGCCCCAGAGCGTCGCCGCCGCGGCGTTCGTCGTGACGCCGGCGAAGGTGTCCGCGACGCCGTCGCCATTGGTGTCGACGCCGAACGAGCCGGGAATCTGGACGTCCTGGTAATCGCTGTAGAACACCGCGAAATTCGAGGTTGCGACGCCGCCGCCGAGAA
>JACADX010000283.1 GCA_013389125.1 Parvularculaceae bacterium
GACCGCGGCTATGGCGACGGCGGCCGCGTCATCGCCTTCCGTCGGATCGGCGACAAGGTCGTCATCGAGCAGGAAAACTGGAGCTATCGCGCGAGCGCGGCGAACGACGACGAGAAGCTGTCCGTGCGCAATTCGTTTGCGCGGTCGTTTCTCTGGGCGGGCGAGGTCGTCGATGAAAATCCGGGCGGCGCTTTCACTGTCGACATCTCGGAATTCCTGACAAGCGACGTCCTCGACCTGAAAGGCATGCTCGACCGCGCGGGCGAGGGCGATTACGCGATTGACGCGGCGCGAAGCTTCGTTGACGGAAAATCCGTCCTCGCATTTCCGAACAATGTCGAGATCGACGCCTATGTGACGCTTGCCGCCGACAAGGCGGGCGAGGAGGTTGCGGCGACCGCCGCGGACGGGCGCGCCGCGACTTTGATCGTCCATCATTCCTTTTTCCGCCTCCCGGACGACGGATTCAAGCCGCGCGAATTCGATCCGCGCGCCGGCGTCATCGACGCGCCTTTTCACGATTTCAGCGCGCCGCTCGGCGAGCCGATCGTGAAGCGATACGCGCGGCGGTTCCGGCTTGAACGAAAGGACCCGAACGCGCGCGTCGGCGAGGCGAAAAAGCCGATCGTTTTTTACGTCGATCGCGGCGCGCCCGAGCCTGTCCGCCGGGCGCTGATCGAGGGCGCCTCGTGGTGGGCGGAGGCCTTTCGCGCGGCCGGTTTTGAAAACGCCTATCGCGTCGAGCTCTTGCCCGAGGGCGCGCATCCGATGGACGCGCGCTACAATGTCATCCAGTGGGTGCATCGGCGGACTCGAGGCTGGTCCTACGGCGGCGGCGTCGTCGATCCGCGCACCGGCGAGATGCTGAAAGCCAATGTCATTCTCGGCAGCCAGCGCGTGCGGCAGGACCGGATGATTTTCGAGGGCCTTGCCGGCGCGGACAGGACCGGAACCGGCGCGGCTGACGATCCGATCGTCCTGTCGCTGGCGCGCATTCGCCAACTCGCCGCGCACGAAGTCGGGCACACGCTCGGCTTCGCGCACAATTTCGCGGCGAGCGCCAACGACCGGGCGTCGGTGATGGATTATCCGGCGCCGCTTGTCCGCGTGACGGCGGGCGGCGATCTCGATTTCCGCCAAGCCTATGATTCGGGGATCGGCGCGTGGGACAAGGTCGCCGCGACCTGGCTTTATTCCGAATTCCGCTCCGGCGTTGACGAAAAGGCCGCCCTTGATGCGATCCTGCGCGAGGCTTACGCCAAGGGGCTTCGCTTCATTGACGACGCGCAGGCGCGAGGGCCTGAAAGCGCGCATCCGTTCGCGTCGGTCTGGGACAATGGCGAGGACGCCGTCGCCGCGCTCGCCGAGACCATGCGGGTTCGCGAAATCGCGCTCGGAAAATTCGGCGACAACGTCGTTGCAAAGGGGCGCCCGACGTCTGATCTTGGCGCCGTCATCGTGCCCATCTATCTTTATCATCGCTATCAGATTGACGCGGCGGCGAAACTCGTCGGCGGCTATGATTTTCGTTACGCCGTGACGGGCGACCAGGATGCGGCGGGAAAGCCGGTTTCGGCCGATCGGCAGCGCGCCGCGCTTCAAGGCCTTCTCGCAACGCTCGATCCGGCCGCGCTCGATCTTCCCGATGCGACGCTCAACCTTCTTACGCCCGAGATCGAATCATTTGGCGGCGCGGCGAGCGGGACCGAGCGCTTCGCCGCCGATACCGGGCCGATGTTCGATCTCCTCGCGGCGGCGGACGCGGCGGCGACGAAGACGCTTGAGGCGCTTTTGCACCCCGCGCGAGCCGCGCGGCTCGTCGAGATGGAGCGGCGCGACCCGGCGAGCCTGTCGCACGGCGAAGTGATCGCGGCGCTGGAGCAGAAAATTTTCTGGGCGCCGGCGGACGGGCGGCGCGCGGAGATCGCGCGCCGCATCCAGGCGCGGTTCGTCTCGATGCTGATTGAGATCGGGTCGGGCGCCGCCGCCGGCGCGGAATCGCAGGCGGCGACGACGTTCCTGAATTTCGGGCCGGGCGCCGCCGCATCGCCGGAAGTGCGGCTGCGGACGAACGCTTATCTTCGCGCGCTCAGCGGGCGGCTCGCCGCTTCGCCGCTCGCGGCCTATGGCGTTGATCGCGCGCATCGCGACGCGCTGCGCGACATGATCCGCGCGCATCTTGACCGTCCGGCGCCGGCGATCCCTCCGGCGGCGAAGGCGAACGCCGTCCCGCCCGGTCCGCCGATCGGCGAGGATTGCTGGCACTGCGATTGACCGCCGCCCTGGCGTTTGTCCGTTAACCAACGATCCCTTTGATTGCGTTCGGAAACAAAATTCCGTCCCCCTCCCTTGGCGCGGGGTTACGATGGGCGGGATCGGAAGCATGGGCCAGCAAAAGACGTCATTCCGGGACGAGCCGGAGGCAAGGACATGGACATGCGGGCGCGACGCGCGACGCGCCGGAGTCGCGTTCCGCGGGAATGATCCGCTGGCATACAATCCGTATACGTATCATTATGGCGCAAAAGCGGCCTGGCACGGGGCTTGCTCTTCCGGGAATGCGAACCGCACGGA
>JACADX010000055.1 GCA_013389125.1 Parvularculaceae bacterium
GGCGCCTTTTTCCAGAGCGCGCCCTATATCGGCGCATTCAGCCCGACGGAGACGGAAACCAGCAACTGGGCCGCGGGCTGGACATTCGGGCTCTTTCCGCCTGCGACCTGTCCCACGGGAACGACAGACTCAGGCGCGGAGATCAACGGTCTCACCGTCTGCAATCTGGCGGGGACGGTTCTTTCCGACATCCGGCTGACGCGCGGCAATCTATACCGCATCAGCGGCCGCGTTGACGTCGGTGTGGACGTCGGCGCCGACGGGACGGCGGTCGGCGGGGATCCGGCGTCGCTGACGATTGAGTCAGGCGCGACCCTGTTCGGCAACAGCGGCGCCGACTATCTCGTCGTCAATCGGGGATCGCAGATCTTTTCGAACGGCACTGCGGCGAACCCCGTCGTTTTCACGTCGCTCGGCGACCTCTCCGATCCCGCGCGCAACGACGACAACAATACGGCGGAGTGGGGCGGCGTCGTCATTCTGGGTCGCGCGCCGATCAATCGATGCAATCAAGCGGCCGCCACCCCTGGCACGGCCGCCTGCGAAAACGCGGTTGAGGGCGTCACAAGCCCGGACGCGCTCTACGGCGGCGCGCTCGCCAATGACGACAGCGGCGCCATCCGCTTCACGCAGGTGAAGTTCGCGGGGTTCGCCGTCAACTCGGCCGGCAATGAGCTCAACGGCATTACGCTCGTCGGCGTCGGCGACGCGACCGAAGTCGAGAACGTCCAGGTCCACAACAACGAGGACGACGGCATCGAGATCTTCGGCGGCGCGGTCAACCTCAGAAACGTCGTCCTTACCGGCAACAAGGACGACTCCCTTGACACCGATAACGGCTGGGGCGGCAGCCTGCAGTTCCTTATCGTCGTTCAGAACGCGACGATCGGCGACAACGTCGTCGAGGCGTCGAGCGTCGCGCCGAACGTCGCGCCGTTCTCGGACGCGAACGTCTCGAACTTCACCTTTGTCGGCGATCGGTCGAACGCGTTCCGCCTCAATACCGGAACGCGCGGCAAATACGTCAACGGCGTCGTCGCTTACGGAAAGGAATGCTTCCGCTGGGAGACGACAGCGGGCGACGGCGTCGCCGGGTTCGCCGCCGGCGTTGATCCGGAGTTCAACTCCGTGCTTTTCGATTGCGCCCTCGGCCTCGCCACGGCGGCGTCCGACGTGACGGCGGCGACTGACTCCGTCGCGGCGGACGCCAACAATTCGACGAGCGTTGCGGACACCTTGATCCAGACATTCGTCAACGGCGCGGCCGAATCCGGCCGCCCGGCTTTTGACGCCACGACGCTGTCGCCCTTCTTCACCTCGGTGAATTACATCGGGGCCGTCAAAGACGCGTCCGACCGCTGGTGGGCCGGTTGGAGCTGCGGGCTTGAAGCCGGCAGCGATTGCTGAAGACGACGGGGCGGCGCCGACTGCGTCGCCCCTTTTTCCGCACATTGGCGCAGTTTTCGGGGTAAGAAATGAAACGACAAGCAAAGCTATTTGGCGCGCTCTTGCTCAGCACGATGCTGACCGCGCCTGCCGCCGCGCTGGCGCAGGACGCAGCGCCAGCGGCGGAGATCGACATTCCTGCTGACGAGATCGTTGTTCGGGGCCAGTTCATTCCGGAGCCGCAGCAGGCGACGTCGCAGGTCGCGACGTTTCTGTCGGCGGAGGACCTCGCCCGGACGGGCGATGATACTGCGGCGCTCGCGCTGACGCGGCTTAGCGGTCTCAACGTCGTCAGCGGCAAATTTGCGTTCGTGCGCGGCCTTGGCGATCGTTACTCCTCGGCGCTCTTGAACGGCTCGCCGCTGCCGAGCCCGGAGCCGCTTCGGCGCACCGTTCCGCTTGATCTCTTCCCGGCGAGCATTCTCGACGGCGCTGACGTCCAGAAAACCTACTCCCCGAACTATCCGGCGGAATTCGGCGGAGGCGTCATTGACCTCCGGACCGTGCGCGACCCCGGCGAGGATTATCTAAAGCTCAAAGTCGGGGTCGGCGCGAATCTTGAGACGACGGCGAAGCAAGGCATTTTCGTCAGCGGCGGCGATCTTGACTGGCTCGGCTATGACGACGGAACGCGAAGCACGCCGGCGCCTCTGCAGTCCTTGATCGACAGCGGCACGCCGCTCAATGGGCTGACGCCGGCGGAAATCGAGGCCGTCGGCGAGAGCCTTACGAATTCTCCGCTTAGCGTCCTCCAGGAAGGAACGCTTGGCCCGAACTTCGAGGGTTCGATCGACGGCGGGACTTCGGTCGATCTTGGCGGCGAGGCGACGCTCGGGATCGTCGGCGTCCTCGGCTATCGTCAGGACTGGACGACCGAACGCGCCGAACGGGTGACCACCGCCGGCAACCAGATCGCGGACGTGTTCGACACGCTTGAGACGACGCTCGACGTGACAGTGAACGGGCTTATGACGGCGGCGCTCGAATGGAATGAGCATCTTGTCCAGGCGACGGGCCTTTACATCCACACGTCGTCCAAGCAAGCGCAGATCGACGAGGGCGTTGATTTCAACGCGCCGACGAGCACCGGGGAAGTCTATGACGAGTTTTCCGGCTTTTATGAGCGCGATCTGGCGATGGGCCAGATCAAGGGCGACTTCCTGTTCGACGCGCTGGAGATCAACTGGCGCGGCGCCTATGCGCGGTCGACTCGCGACGCGCCTTATGAGCGCACCTTGCGGCGTTTCCCGGACGCAAACGGCGTCCCGCTCTATTCCCAGGCGAACCAGTACAGGATCAATTTTTCGGATCTTGAGGACATGATCGTGAGCGGCGGCGCGCGATTCGCCTACACCATTCCGATCTCGAATATGCGCGAAGCGGTTGTGTCGGCCGGCTACGACTATTCCGACACCGATCGCGCCTACAATCTGCTCGCTCTCCAGTTTGTCGGCGGCAACTCGCTGCCGCTCGACGTGCAGGCGGCGCGCCCCGACTTCCTGTTCTCGCCGGACAACATCGATCCCAATCGGTTCGTCCTGCAGGAGAACAGCACGATCAACGACAATTACGAAGCGGCGCTGACGGTTCACGCCGGCTATTTCATGGCCGACATTGAACCCTTGCCGCTTGTGCAGGCGACGGCCGGCGTTCGCTATGAAACGGCGGACGAGACGGTTTCGACGTTCAGCCGCTTCGGGCAGGCCGGCGAAAGCGCGCGGCTTGAGAACGACTATTGGCTGCCGTCCGCCACGATCACCTGGAATTTCGCCGACGATCTGCAGCTTCGCCTTGGCTATTCGAAGACGATCGCGAGGCCGCAGTTCCGCGAGCTTGCGCGGTCGACCTATTTCGATCCGGAAACGGAGCGTCAGTACCGGGGCAATCGCGGGCTCGTCGATTCGCGTCTGACGAATTACGACGCGCGCCTTGAGTACTACCTCGGTCGGAACCAGTTCACGACCCTCGCCGGGTTCTACAAGAAGATCGAGAATCCGATTGAGGAGGTCCAGTTCGACACGTCGACCTTTCAGTTCGAGACGACATTCATCAATTCGCCGCGCGCCGAGCTCTACGGCGGCGAGTTCGAGTATCGCACGCGTTTCGACATGCCGATCGACGGCTTGTTTTTTGAAAGCAGGGAGTGGCTGTTCTCGGTCAACTACACCTATACCTTCTCCGAGGTGCAGGCGAAACCGGGAGACCTTCTTTTCAGCCCGTTCGGAACCGGTTCGCTCGTCGATGCGACCTTGTTCGGCCTCGACGGGGCGCAGCTGCAAGGCGCGCCGGAGCATATCGTCAACGCGCAGTTCGGGTGGGAAGGCGACAATGACCAATTCACCCTGCTTTTCGGCTGGGTTGATGAACGCATCCTGCAACGCGGTTTCCCGTCGCCGGGAACCGAACTGCCGGACGTCGTTGAGAAGCCCGGGATTCAGCTTGACGCCGTGTTCCGACAGAACGTGCCGTTGTTCGGCGCGTCGGCGACGATCGGCCTTGCGGCGCGCAATCTGCTCGGCACGCGCCATCGAGAGTTCCAGGAAAGCAGCGTGATCGGCGTAACCGAGTTCAACACCTATGATCGCGGCCGGAGCCTTTCAGCGAGCCTCAGCGCCGAGTTCTGAGCGTCGGTCCGGGGTTCACGCCGAAAGACCGGTGGGGAGACGAGCAGGAAGGCCGGCGCATGCGCCGGCCTTCGTACATTGAAGGGACCGAGGCTCGCTATTTCTCGTTGTCGGCGACAAGGACCGGCCCGGCATGCCCGCCCGATCCGTTGTCCTTGAGGACGCCGAGCCGCTTGGCGACTTCGCGATAGGCCTCGGTGACGCCGCCCAAATCCTTGCGGAAGCGGTCCTTGTCCATGATCGCGCCGGTTTCCATGTCCCACAGCCGGCAACCGTCCGGGCTGATCTCGTCAGCGAGGATGAGGCGCACGAGATCGCCTTCATACTGGCGCCCGAACTCCACCTTGAAGTCGACGAGCTTGATCCCGACGCCGGCGAAGAGCCCGCACAGGAAGTCGTTGATCCGGAGCGCGAGCGCCATCATGTCGTCGATTTCCTGCGGCGTCGCCCAGTTGAACGCGGTGATGTGCTCTTCGGACACCATCGGATCGCCGAGCGCGTCGTTCTTGTAGTAGAATTCGACGATCGAGCGCGGCAGCTGCGATCCTTCCTCAAGGCCCATGCGTTTGACGAGCGAGCCCGCGGCGACATTCCGGACGACGACTTCGAGCGGGATGATCTCGACATGGCGGATGAGCTGCTCGCGCATGTTGAGCCGGCGGATGAAATGCGTCGGCACGCCGATCCGCTCGAGCCCTTGCATGATGAACTCGGAAATGCGGTTGTTGAGAACGCCCTTGCCTTCGAGGACCGCGCGCTTCTGGTTGTTGAAGGCGGTCGCGTCGTCCTTGAAATACTGAATGAGGGTGCCGGGCTCCGGCCCCTCGAACAGGATCTTCGCTTTGCCTTCGTAAACTTGCTTGCGGCGGGCCATTTCGGGGCTGGTCCTTTCAGGGGTCGACGGGCGCGAATCAGGCCGTCAGGGTCGACCAAGGCGCGCGGCTATACGCGCTTGGAACCGGTCTGGAAACCCCTACATCCAACCTTGGGCCGCCGTCTATCGCCGCAGTGCAGCAAACCGGAGATCATCATTGCCGGCGGGCGAGACGACGGCTAGAACACCGGAGCAGCATCCCATAAAGCGCAAGGAAATCAACGAGATGGCTAATTTCGACGAACGCAAGGACAGTTTTGAGAAGAAATTCGCGCTGGATGCCGAGTTGCGATTCAAGGCCGAGGCGCGGCGGAACAAGCTGCTTGGCCACTGGGCGGCGGGGCTTATGGGCCTTTCGGGGCAGAAAGCCGAGGATTACGCCAAGACGGTCGTCAAAGCGGACTTTGAGGAAGCCGGCGATGAGGACGTGTTCCGGAAGGTCAAGGCGGACTTCGCCGCGGCGGGCGTCGCCCAGTCCGATCATCAGATCCGCCGGCATATGGAAGAGTTCATGGCGGAGGCCGTGAAACAGATCAAAGAGCAGGGTTAGACCCAATCGGCGCGATCTGCTGGCGACCGGCCTGAGGAGCGGCCGGACCATTCGTTTGGCGCGCCATTTTGCGCAAAGCCGGTTTCCACTTTTGCGCCCGGCGCGCTAACGTCGGCCTTTTCCCAAAGGAGATCATCATGGGCCGCGTCGCGGGCAAGAAGGCGTTCATCACCGGCGGCGCGCAAGGGCTCGGCGCGTGTTTTGCGCGAATGCTCGCGTCGGAAGGCGCGAAAGTCGTCGTCACCGACGTCAATTCGAAGGGCGCGGAACGCACCGCCCTGGAGATCGACGCCGCGTTTCCCGGCTCGGCCGCGTTCTGCCATCATGACGTGACGCGCCGCGACGACTGGGAGAACGCGCTCGGCATGGCCGCCGAATTCATGGGCGGCGTCAACGTCCTTGTGAACAACGCCGGCGTCGGCGGCTGGGGCAATATCGAAACGGAAACGCTCGAGGGCTGGCGGCGGACGCTCGACATCGACGTTGATTCGATTTTCATCGGCACGCAGATGGCGATGCCGTATCTGAAGGCGTCGCAGCCGGCCTCGATCATCAACATTTCCTCTGTCGCCGGCCTTATCGCGCATGGCGACATGCTCGCCTACAATGCCGCGAAAGCGGCGGTCTGGATGATGTCGAAGTCGATCGCGCTGCACTGCGCGCGAGCCGGCTACGACATCCGCTGCAATTCGGTGCACCCCGTTTTCACGCGGACGCCGATCATCGAGCCGCTGGTCGCGCTCGGCGGCGGCGGGAAATCGGGCGAGGACAAGCTCACAAGACAGATCCCGCTGCAGCGCCTTGGCGAACCGGAAGACGTCGGTTACGCCGTCCTCTATCTCGCGTCCGACGAGTCGCGCTTCATCACGGCGTCCGAATTCAAGATCGACGGCGGCATCACCGCGCAGTGATTTGCGCCGGGCGCAAAAATTTGAAGCCGCCGTCGCAAATTGCGCGCTTAACGGCGCTTATCGGCGCCCTGCCGCGCGAAATAGGCGTTCGCGTCCGAAAGATAGGCGCTTCGGTCGCCGACGACGTAAGGCGCAATCTGCATCACCGTCGAATAAACGGCGTCGTTGATGCGCGCCTTGTCGGTCATCGCCGCCCCGGCGATCGCGCGATATTGCAGCCAGAATGTCAGATGCGCGGCGATCCGGTCGGCAAGCTGCTCCTTTTCGCCGGCGTGAAACGCGACGAGCCTTTGCGCCGCCAGCGAATCGAGAACCGCGAGCGTCGTCGACTTTTTTAGCGCGAGGAGGCGCGCAAGGCGCGGCCGAAGCGAGGGGCAACGCTCGAGTATCGACGCCATCCCTTCGTAAAAAAACCGGAAATCGTTGATCTCCTCGAAAATGATGTAAACGAAGATCCAGTTGTCCTCGAGCGACAAGGGCTTCTCAATCGGCGCTGAAAGAACCTGGCGCATCTCGACCTCGAACGCGTCAAAGAGCGCGTCGATGATCGCTTCCTTGCCTTTGAAATGGTAATAGAGGTTGCCAGGCGAAATCCCGAGCACGGCGGCGATGTCGATCGTCGAGACTTGCGCTTCGCCCTCGCTGTTGAAGAGCGCGAGCGACGTTTTAAGGATGCGGTCGCGCGTCTTGATCTTGCCGGCCATTTCGCGGGGCCCTTCACGGTCGGCGGCGATCAGGCGCGCTTCTTTTTCGATTTCCTGCGCGCCGCCGGTTTTTTCGACGCAGCGAGGCGGCGGAGTTCCTCCTCGACGCGGACAAGGCGCGCGTCGATCGCGCGCAGCTCCTCTTCGAGGGCGCCGCGGTCATCGCCAAGGCCGATGCGCTCCCTCATCCGCCGGATGCGTTCGTCGAGCGGGAGGCCTTGAGGCGCGACCTGCGCTGCGACCTTGCGGCCTTGCGCTTCCATCCTGCGCTCGATCGCTTCGCCCTTGGCGACAAGTTCGTCGAAGATCTTCGCCGACTCGCCGGTGATCTTGGCGATCGATTCCTGGGCCTCCGAAAATGCGCGGCCATAAGCGCCGATCCCGGCGAGCCAGATTTTTCGGGCGGTGTCGGGATTATGATGAGGCTTCTTTGTCATCGGGGCGCTCCTTAACGGTCGGCGGCTCTCGGCATTTGCGACGCGCTGCGGACGGAATTCAAGCCGCGGTCGCAAAAACGGGGCGCCTTCGAAAGGCGCCCCGTTCCGCGTCACGCTACGCAATTGGAGGAGGGGAGATTAAGCCGCCTTCGCCGTTTTCACGGCTTTCGCCTTGCGCGGAGCGGCCTTCTTCGCTTTCGTCGCGAGCTTTTTCGTCAGCGCCTCGATCTCGGCTTCAAGCTCCTTCACGCGATCTCCGGCGTCATTGGCCGGGCGAAACGAGCGCAGATTGTCGACGCCGTCCGCATAGAGCTCCTTCGCGCGCTCGGCCGCGTCCGCGAATTGTTCTTTCGCAGTGGCTTCGATTTCTTCGCCCTTTTCGACGAGATCGCCGAAAAGCGAAGCGTATTTCTTCGAGAGCTTCTTGATCGCCGGCTTCGCACGGTCATAGGCGAGGCCGTAGGCGCCGAGATAGGCGAGCCAGCCCTGACGGATCGCGTCAGCGGCATTCATGAATTTGACGTCGTTGACTTGCTTGCGCTTCGTCATGGGGTCGGTCCTTTCAGTTTCCGCGGCGAATTGGCCGCGAGGGGGTTCTCCACTGCTCCCCCATTTAGGCGCCAAATCTAGAATGTTCATCCCAAACTCCGGGACGCGCCGACGGGCGGCGCCGCATCGGGGTCAGGGAATTCCCGGAAAGCTGTCGACCATCTCGATCTTCAGATCGGGAAAGCTGTCGACAAACTGGATCTTGAAGTCCGGAAAGCTCTCGACGAACTGCCATTCGCCGCAGTCGTCGGGAAAGCTCTCGACCGACTTCACCTTGAGGTCCGGAAAGCTCTCGACGACCTGAACTTTGAGATCGGGAAAGCTCTCGACCACCTCGACTTTTCCGAATAGCGCGATGCCTTTGAGCGTGCAGTCCGCCGCAATCGCGGCTTCGGCCCCGCCGCCCGAAAGCGAGATCGCGGCCATGAGCGGAAGGATGGCGTGACTCACATTGCGGCTCCCCGGTTGCGACCGTCCTTGCGCGATTAAATAGCGGAAAAGGCCGGCCCAGGGGACCGGCCTTAACGCTACTGGAACGCAACTCGAGAAATCGCCGGCGCTCGGGACCCCGGCTCGCGCGAGGCATGGAGGCTTCCAGACCCTGACCCGCCCGGCTCTCCTAGAGCCCGCGGGCGACGATCCAATGACGCTTTTGCAAAATTTCAGTGTCGGATCGCGACTGGTGCTGCGAGAGAGGATTGAACTCTCGGCCTCCCCCTTACCAAGGGGGTGCTCTACCACTGAGCTACCGCAGCAGGCCGGGCGTCGCCGGGAGGCGGCGATATAGCCCCTGCGCCTGCCGATGAAAAGCCAGCCCGCATTCGCGGCGTTTTCCAGGCCCCGTCCCCGTCCTTGACCCTCGGCCTCGTCTTTCTATGGTCCGCGCATGACCGCCGAAAACGACTCCTCGCCGGAAGACCCGACGGAAGATAAACGCCTTGATGACGCCTTGAAAAAAACGCGCACGCAGCCGAAGACCGCGCCGCGGAGCGCGAAGGAAGCGCGCGAGGCGCGCCTTGGCGCGGCGCTTCGCGAAAATCTGCGACGGCGCAAGACAAGCCGTCGGGAAGACCCCCTGCGGAAGGGCAAGGACTGAATGGACAGGCTGGCGATCATCGGCGGGCGGCCGCTTTTCGGCGAGATCTCGATCAGCGGCGCGAAGAACTCCGCCCTCAAATTGATGGCGGCCTCGCTTTTGACCGACAAGGCGCTGGTCATCGAAAACACGCCGCGCCTTGCCGATGTCGACATGCTGCTGCGGCTCCTCGACCAGCATGGCGTCGAGCACGCGTTTGAAGGCTCGACGCTGACGCTCCAAGCCTCGACGATCCGGTCGACGGAGGCGCCCTATGATCTCGTCCGCAAGATGCGCGCCTCGTTCAACGTGCTGGGGCCGCTTCTCGCGCGGGAAGGAAAGGCGCGGGTCTCGCTGCCCGGCGGCTGCGCGATCGGCGCGCGGCCCGTCGATCTGCACCTGAAAGCGCTCGCCGCCATGGGCGCGCAAATTGACCTTGACGAAGGCTATGTCGTCGCATCGGCGCCGAACGGCCTCAAGGGCGCGAAGATCGATTTTCCCTTCGTTTCGGTCGGCGCGACTGAACACGCGATGCTGGCGGCCTCGCTTGCGAAAGGCGAGACGGCGCTCTCCAACGCCGCTCGCGAGCCCGAGATCGTCGACCTTGCGGACTGCCTTAACTCGATGGGCGCGCGCGTTGAAAACGCCGGCCGGTCGACCGTTCACATCACCGGCGTTGAAACGCTCGGCGGCGCGCGGCACGCAGTCGTCCCCGACCGGATCGAATTCGGCTCCTACGCAATGGCGGTCGGCGCGGCGGGCGGCGAGCTTTTCTTGCGAAACGCGCGCGTCGATCTTCTAGCGGCGGCGGCGGGCGTTCTTGAAGAGGCGGGTCTGAAGCTGACGCAGGAAGAAGGCGGCGTGCGGGCGCGGCGGATGGTCGACCGCTGCCGAGCGGTCAACATCGTGACGCAGCCCTATCCCGGATTCTTCACCGACCTGCAGGCGCAATTCATGGCCCTGATGGCGACGGCGGACGGCGTTTCGGTGATCAAGGAGACGATCTTCTAGAACCGGTTCATGCATGCGCCGGAGCTCGCGCGCATGGGCGCGCAAATTTCCGTTGACGGACAGATCGCCACGGTGCGCGGCGTCAGGCGGCTCAAGGGCGCGCCCGTCATGGCGACGGACCTTCGCGCGTCGATGAGTCTTGTGCTGGCGGGTCTCGGCGCCGAAGGCCAGACGATCGTCAACCGCGTCTATCACCTTGACCGCGGCTTTGAACGGCTCGAAGAAAAGCTCAGCCATTGCGGGGCCTTGATCGAGCGCGTGAGAGGGGACTGATGACCGGCCTTGCCGATTACCGGCCGCTTCGGCTAATGGCCGAGGACGCCGAGGATCTCAAAATCATGTCCGCCATGCTGCAGGACGCGGTCGCGAAAATCGGCGACTTCGCGCACTTGCCGCGCGCGCGCCGCTTCGCCTTCGTCGCCAATCGGTTCGTTTGGGAATGCGCGGCCGACCGCAAGCGCGGACCCTTCGCGCGCGTGCGCGCCGGCTGCCATTTCGACGACGTCAAATCCGTCCGTCAGCAGAATTTGCGCAGCGGCGCGAAGGACGCCGTCGTCGAGCTGTTGTCGATCAGGTTCGAGCCGACTGGCGACGGGGCCGGCGTCGTCGCGCTCGATTTCGCGGGCGGCGGCGCCATCCGCGTCGAAGTCGAGAGCCTTAACGCGCAGCTCGCCGACCTCTCCGAGCCCTGGCCGGCGCGCCTTAAACCCGAGCACCGCGAGGCGTAACCGGGCTTCGCGCCGATCCCTGCTACTCCGCCGCTTCGCGCGCGGCTGAGAACTGCAATTCGGCGAGGCGCGCATAAAGGCCGCCGCGAGCGAGAAGCTCCGCATGCGTTCCCTCATCGACGATCGCGCCCTCGTCCATGACGACGATGCGGTCGGCGCTGAGCACGGTCGCAAGACGATGCGCGATCACGATCGACGTGCGGCCCTTCGAGATGCGCTCGAAGGCGATCTGAATGAGGCGCTCGCTTTCGGAATCGAGCGCGCTCGTCGCCTCGTCGAGAAGCACGATCGGCGCGTCGCGAAGGATCGCCCGCGCGATGGCGAGCCTTTGGCGCTGTCCGCCCGAAAGGGTCGTCGCGCCTTGTCCAAGCGGCGTCAGATAGCCCTGCGGCAGCGCCTTGATGAAATCATGCGCGTTCGCCGCGACGGCGGCGGCCTCGACCTCCGCGTCCGAGGCCTCGGGACGGCCGAAGCGGATGTTGTCGGCGGCGGTCCCGGCGAACAGCGGCGCGTTCTGCTGCACGATCGAAATCGACCGGCGGAGCGCGTCGGGATCGAAATGGCGAATGTCGACGCCGTCGATCGTGATCGAACCCGATTGCGGATCGTAAAAGCGCAGCAGCAATTGGAAGATCGTGCTCTTGCCGGCGCCTGACGGGCCGACGAGCGCGGTCGTCCTGCCCGGCGCGAAATTCACGCTGACGCCTTTCAGCGCCTGCATCGAGGGCCGCGCCGGATAGGCGAAGGCGACGTTTGAAAACCTGATCGCGCCATTGAGCGGCTTCGGCAGCGCGGCGGCGGGCGCGATCGCCTTGATCTCGCTCGTCGCCGACAAGAGCTCCATCAGGCGTTCCGTCGCGCCGGCCGCGCGCATCACTTCGGCGTAGGTCTCGGTCAGCATGCCGACGCCGGAAACGGCGACGAAGGCGTACATCACGAACTGCGTCATCGCGCCCGGCGTGATCGCGCCGGACTTGACCTGCAAGGCGCCGAACCAGAGGACGGCGATGAGGCCGCCGAGCACCAATGTGAAGATGACGCCGGTCATCAGGGCGCGGACGGTGATGCGCTTCAAGGCGACCGCGAATGTCGACTCGACGGCGCGCCGGAAATTGTCGCTTTCCTGGCGTTCGCGCGTGAACGCCTGAACCGTCTCGATCGCGCCGAGGCTTTCGGAGGCGCGCGCCGAGGCGCCGGCGAGACTATCTTGGCTTGCGCGCGACAGGCGCTGAACGCGACGCCCAAAAAAGAAGATCGGAGCGAGCATCAGCGGACCGACCGCCAGCATCATGAGGGAAAGTTTCCAGCTGACGAGAAACATGAGAACGATCGCCCCGATCGTCGTTGCGACCGTTCGGAGCGCGACCGAAACCGATGATCCGACGAGCGTCTCTATGAGCGTCGTGTCGGTGGTCAGCCGCGAGAGCACTTCGCCCGTCCGGACATTGACGTAAAAAGACGGGCTTAACCCCAGAAGATGGTCGTAGACGGCGGTCCGGACGTCGGCGACAACGCGCTCGCCGAGCCGGCTGATGAAATAGAACCGCATCGCGCTCGCGACGCCGAGCATCAAGGCGACGGCGAAGCCGATGACGAAATAGCCGGTCAGTTCGTCGCCGAGCGCCATCTTGCGGCAGATCGCGGCGTCCGCCGCGCCGGCGAATCCGCAATCGACGACAAGGCGGAACGCCGCCGGCAGGATGAGCGTCAGCGCCGAGGCGAGAACGAGGAAGAGCGCAAATCCCGCGAGGAGGCCCCGGTACCGCAGCACGAACGGCAAGAGCCGCGACAGCGGCTTGATCGAGCGGGCCTTGGCGCGATGCTCGGCGTCGCGCTCAAGTTCGGCGGCGAAGCTTGAGCCGCGGTCGGCGTCGACGCGCGCCGCGTCCTGATCTTGCTCGGCGGCCATCGATTACGCTTTCGGCGCGCCTTCGTTCTGCGCGCCCGGCGGAACAAAGGTCATGACTGTCTGGAACGCCGCCGCCGCCGCCGCCCCGCCGGACACGCAAAGGAGAATTCCGGCGATCGTGTCACCGAAGACGATCTGCGTGAACTTGGCGGCGAACAAGAACAAGATCAGCGCCACGGCGGCGCGGGCGTAAAAGCGGACGAGATCGCTAAACGTGTCGCCGCCGCGAAACTGCGCGGCGAAACGCGGCCAGGCGACGTAAATGTAAACCCAGCAGCCGAAGCCGGCTGCGATGATCGCCGGCGCTAGCGATAGTCCGCGAAACAGCCCGACGAGGATCGTCCGCGCGTCCGAAAAGCTGATCGCCGCGATCGCCGCGCCGATGATCCCATAGATCGCCGTGACCGTCAGCGTCAGCACCGGCTTGGCGTGCCGCGCGCGCGGAAACGGGCCGTCCTTAGGCGGTATGCCCCAGTTTCGTGTCACGCCCTTTCGTCACCCGATTCTGAAATCCGGCCGCCTGTCGACAGCCGTTCTTTGACTGCGGAAAAAACCTCGTCGAACATCGCTTCCGTGAGGCGGCCGGTGTTCGTGTTGTAACGCGAGCAATGGTAGCTGTCGAACAGCGAAAGTCCCGGCGCGACTCCGTGTTCCGCGCCATGGGCGAACGGGGCCGCTTTCGACTTCACGCCAAGCGCCGCCAGAGCCGATTCATGGGCGATCCGGCCAAGACAGACAATGGCCTCGAGGCGCGGAAGGCTCAAGATCCGCTCGCGCAGAAAGGAGCGGCAGGTCGTGATTTCGGCGGGCGTCGGCTTGTTCCCGGGCGGCGCGCACCTTACCGCGTTGGTAATCATCGCATCGACGAGGGAGAGGCCGTCATCGGACGATGCGGCGTATTCACCCGTCGCAAACCCGAACTTCAAAAGCGTCGAATAAAGGAGATCGCCGGCATAGTCGCCAGTGAACGGGCGCCCGGTCCGGTTCGCCCCGTGAAGGCCGGGGGCGAGGCCGACGATCAGGAGCCGCGCCGTCAGCGGGCCGAAAGACGGCGCCGGGCCATTGAAATAAGCGGGGAAGGCTGCGGCGTTTTCGCTGCGATAGGTGACGAGCCGGGGACACAGCGGACAATCCCGCGCCGGCTCCGGTGGTGCGGCGGCGCGTGCGTCGATCGCAAACCCAGACGGATTCGCGGCGCGCCTCACCGGCCGCGCGCGCCCGCACGCATTTTTTGGCTTTCAAGCCTCGAATTCTGCGCCAGTGTTGTCATTTCCGCGCGTTCCCTCGGGACGCTGCCGCTCGGACGCGGGGCGCCCAGTTCAGTCGACATCCTCGAATTCGTCGTCGAAATCGCCTTCAAATTCATCCTCGCCGTCGTCGCCCGCCGGGGCGGGGCGGGGTTTGCGCGGCGGCGCGCCGGTGCGGCCGA
>JACADX010000005.1 GCA_013389125.1 Parvularculaceae bacterium
CTCGATGATCGAGGAAAAGCGCGCCGCGCTCCTTGATCAGATCGCCGCGGCGGAGAAGGCGCGGAGCCTTTGCGGCGACGCGCTCGCCGTCGCGGCGGCGAAAGCGCAGGACGCCGACCGCGCCGCGAAGATCGCCGACAACGCCGCCGCCGAGGCGCGCGAGGCGCGCGCGCGGCTTGAAGCGCAGTCCGAAGCGGCGATCGCCCGCGTCGAGGAAGCGGCGGCGATTGCGCACGAGACCTGTAACGCCGCGCCCGAGGCGCTGCCGGCGATCGCCGAGTTCAAGGCGGGCGCGGACCTGCCTTCGCGGGCGGACATCGACGCCAGGCTCGAGCGCTACAAGCGCGAGCGCGAAAACCTCGGCGGCGTCAATCTTCGCGCCGACGAGGAGCTGCAGGAGGTTTCGGCGCGCCTTGAGGAATTGACCAAGGAGCGCGAGGATTGCGACGGCGCGATCAGGAAGCTCCGCGCCGCCATCGGCAATCTGAACCGCGAGGCGCGCGAGCGTCTCAACGCCGCGTTCGAGACGGTGAACCGCAATTTCTCCTTGCTGTTCACGCGCCTTTTCAACGGCGGACAGGCGGAGCTTCGCCTCATCGACTCCGAAGACGTGCTTGAAGCGGGCCTAGAAATCTACGCCTCGCCGCCCGGCAAGAAACTCGCCTCGATGTCGTTGATGTCGGGCGGCGAACAGGCGTTGACGGCGACGGCGCTCATCTTTGCGGTGTTCATGGCGAATCCCGCTCCGGTCTGCGTCCTCGACGAGGTCGACGCGCCCCTGGACGACGCCAATGTCGAGCGCTTCTGCCGCCTTCTCGACGAAATGGCGAGGGAAACGCAGACGCGCTTCCTCATCATCACGCACTCGGCGCTTACGATGTCGCGGATGAACCGCCTGTTCGGCGTCACCATGGTCGAACGCGGCGTGTCGCAGCTCGTCTCCGTCGACCTCAACAAGGCTGAGCAGCTGGCGGCGGCGGAGTAGGCGCAGCGCTGCGGCGGATTTCCGCGCCGGCGCGGATTCGAAAGGCGCCGGACCGAGTCAGCCGCCTGAGGGGCCGCCGCCGAGGAGCCGAAGCAAGGCGTCTGACCGGCGTCGCCGCAAGTCCGATCTTGTCGCGCGAAGTTGGCGCATCTCGTCCGACTGGCGCGTCGCAGAACGGCTCTTCCCCCGCAAATACGCCGCTATCGATAAACGGCGTCGAAGAGATACGCCCAGGATGCGCTGGCGGCGAGGCTTGCGCGATCGGCCGCCGCTTCGTCTGCGAACACGAGATCGATCGCGCGCTCATTTCCGGAGAAATCGAGCATCGGTCCTTCGGCGAGAAGGAGCATGGCGACGATCCGTTTGTCCGGCGTCTTGTAATGGCAATTGACGCTGTTGCCCGAGTCCGGAACGTAAACGCAATTCATCGCGACGACCGGATAGCCGTCACGCTCGATGCGGAAGCTCTTGATCTCCGCGACTTCCTGTTCTCCGAGATTGAAATCGGCGTCGGAGAAATAGGCGTCGGCCGCAGCCGGATCGTCGAACACGGCATAGGCGACCATGACGGTCGCAAAGGGCGCGCTTTCGCCTTCAAGGCCGATGCCGGGATAGGCCTTGATGCCGCGCGACGCCGCGTCCGGCGGAAGCGAGAGCGGCGACGCGACGGCCGTGACGACGCGGTAGCGCAGGCCGTTCTTTTCGAATGCCGCGTCGCCGGTTCTCCAGCGTTGCGTCACCGCAGCTTCGATTTCGTCCGCCGCCAGATTGGTCGCGACCGGACCGTCCTGGCTTTGCGCAGCCCCCCCCGGCTTGGCGGCGGCGCGGCACATGTCCGCGAAAGCTCCGCGAGCTTCCGCACGCTGAACATTGATCTTCAGACGCCGTCCGTCGCCGCCGAATTCGATGGATTTAGCCCTTTCGAGGGCTTTCGCCAGGTCTTCTCCGTCTTCAACCCCGCCCGCGACGATGGCCCGCTTCAACTCTTCGTGCTGCTGAACCCAAAAATCCGAGAGTTTGATCTCGCGGCCGTCGATCTTCATCGTAAGTCGCAAGGGAACCTCGCGCCCGTCGACCGTCGCGACGCCCTCGCCGGCGACGAGCGTCTCGCCCGTCTCCGGCAGCACCATATAGACGGTGAGCGGCGGCCAATCCGAGTCGCCTCCCGGTTCGCACAAAAGTCCGGCTTCGGCCTCGACGCCGGAGCCCGCGCCGATGAATGCCGCGCCCTCGTGTTCGAAGAACAAGGCGTCGTAGGCAATCGGCCTTTCTCCGCAGGCGCCGATAAGCGCGAGGCAGGCCGTCGCAGCGACAATACGCATGATGATCATCCCCCGAAAGTCCGACTGTTCTAGTAAAGTCGGGGCGACGCGCCAAGCGGCCATTCGCGCGGCCGCGCGAGCCCGGAGGCCGACCGGCGCGGCGGAACGATTGAGGAATAGCTGGACGCGCCGTGTAGCGGCGGCGGACGCAGCCGCGACTCATCGCACGACTTAATCGTCCGGCCGCAAAATTCGTGGCGCCCCGCGCCGGCGCCTGCTCTTATCCCGGCACGCAATCGAGGGGTTTTCCATGCGCCAGATGTTTCGCCTGACGGCGAGCGCCGCCGTCCTCGCCCTTTCCGCCTGCGCCTCGGCGCCGGAGAAGGCAGCCGGCTGGCCGAAGGCCGATCTTGCGGCCGCCGCCGCCTCGGCGGGCGTTGTGACGGCGTCGAACGTCTTCACCGCGGACTGGACGGGTCCTTTCGGCGGCGTTCCCGCCTTCGACAAAATGGATCTTGCGCAATTAAAGCCCGCGCTCGAGGCCGGGATGGCGATGAACCTCGCCGAGATCGACGCCATTGCGAACAATCCTCAGCCGGCGACGTTCGAGAACACCATTCTGGCGCTTGAAGATTCGGGCCGCGTTCTCGGCAACGTCTTCGCCTATTACGGCGTCTTGTCGAGCAATCTCTCGACGCCGGAATTTCGCGCGATCGAAGAAGAAATGGCGCCGAAACTCGCCGAGTTCTCGTCAAAGATCACGCAGAACGAGAAACTGTTCGCGCGCGTCAAGGCGGTTTACGAAAG
>JACADX010000195.1 GCA_013389125.1 Parvularculaceae bacterium
ACGCGGCAAGACGCCGGCGCGCCTCGATCAAAAGTTCAAGACGCTTTTCCGGATGATGGCGGCCGACCGAAATGAATAGAGCGGCGTTCTCGTCCTCGACGCCGCAAGCCGCAAGCATCTCGCGGCGCAAACGCCGGTCGCGAAGATCGGAATCGAACTCGGTCTTGTCGACGCCGAGGGGACAAGCGATCGTTGACGGCATGCCGAACCTGGCCAAACGCCTTGCGAAGACCTCGCTCGGCGCGATCGTCGCGTCAAAATTTCCGGCGAGGCGGCGCAAGTAGGACCAGAACCAGGCGAACGCCCTATCGATCCGGTCGGCGCTGATCCGGGGGCTGAAAAGCGACTGCGGATACACCGCGACCGGATCCTGGTGCAGAAAAAGCGCGCGCGCCGCCGAGCCGCGCCAGCGCGCCGCGATCCAGCCCCCGCGCCAGGTCGACGAACCCTCGATGACGCTCGGCCCGAGCGCGTCCAGGAGCGCGTGAACCGGCCGCATGTCGGCGAACAGATGATAGCGGTGATCGAGCGGCAGGACGGGAGAGCGGACCCAGATGATTTCGCCGCCGAGGCGCTTCTCCCGGCGATCCGACGGTCCCGGCGCGATGATCGTCGCCTCGACCCCCGCCTTCGCGCAAGCCTCGAGCTTTTGATGCGCGTAGGTGCGAACGCCGCCGCCGAAATCGCTGAAGAACTCGGAAATGTCGACCAACCGCATGCGGCGCGCCCCGATACCCGTAGGCGCGGCTAGCGTCTTTTTATGACAGTGTGATTATCGTCGGGTTCATTCTTGCGCGGCGGATGTCGTCGCGACGATGTCCTGATAATCTGTGATCAGACGATCAAGTATCGCGCTCCACTCGAACGCGGCGCTCCGAGTGCGCGCCAGCGACCCCATGCGCATTCGCTGCGCAGGATCGCGCGCAAGCGATTGAAGCGCGCTGGCGAATCCGCGCGCGTTTCGCGCGTCCGACAGCAGAAAGCCGGTCTCGCCGTGCTGAACGAGCGAACGGCTTCCCGACGCCGCGGCGCAGATCGAGGGAAGCCCCGACGCCATCGCTTCGAGCGTCACGTTGCCGAAGGTCTCGGTGACGCTCGGATTGAAGAAGATGTCGGCGCTGGCGTAGGCGCGCGCCAGATCTTCGCCCTGCAAGAAGCCGGCGAAGACCGCGTCGGGGAGCATTTCCTCAAAGCGCTCCCGCACCGGGCCGTCGCCGACGACGAGCGCGCGAATATTCGGATCGGACTCCGACGCCTCGCGCACCGCAGCGGCGAAGACGTCGATCCCCTTCTCAAGCACGACGCGTCCGACAAAGGCGACGACGACGTCTTCATCGGCGAAGCCGCAATTGCGCCTCCACGCCATGTCGCGTCGCAAGGGATTGAAGAGCTCATGATCGACGCCGCGCTCCCAGAGGCGGATGTCGCGGCCGATGCCGTCGCGCCTTAGCTCCTCGACCATCGACTCCGACGGCGCGTAAACGCGCGTGCAGCGCCGATAGAAGTAGCGCATGTAGCCGGTGACGTGCTTTTCGAGCCAAGCCATGCCGTAATAGCGCGGATAGGTGTCAAAACGCGTATGGAAAGAGGCGACGACAGGAAGGCCCTTGTCGCGCGCGTAATTGAGCGCCGCGAGCCCCAGCCAGTCGGGCGCGGCGACATGAATGATCGTCGGCGCGAAAGCTTCAAGCCGTTTTCGCGCCGCCGCGCTGATGCCGAGTCCGAGCCGGTATTCGCGCCGCGAGCCGGGCAGCGCCACGGACGGCACCGAGATAAGCTCGCCAGCGTGCCGCAGCGCCGGCTTTCGCGTCGTCGGCGCCAAGACGAGCGCTTGATGCCCGCGCGCTTCAAGATGCGCGACGAGCTTGTTGAGCGCGCGCACCGGCCCGTCAATCACGTAATTGTAGTTCCCCGAAAACAGCGCGACCCGCAGCGGCGCCCTTGCGGGGACCTCCGCGCTCGGCGGCGCGATTATGGCGGCGGCGTTCCTCATTGGGCCGCCTGAATTAAACGAAAAGCCGCGCCAGTTGAACCGGGAGGAGTTCGCCGGCCCGGCAGGCCCAGAAGCGCGCGCCGCCTTGCGCGAAAAGGCCGCGAAAACCGAGGACTAGAGCTTTGCGCCATGATCCGGAACCGGGGCGCTCGCTCTAGTATTTGATCGTCGCGGCGTTCGCCGCTTCGCGCCCAACTCGCGCTGAACGGCGCACACTTCAGCGCGCGCCGCTGTAGGCTAATTGACGCCTCAGGATGAGGCCGGCGCGGACTTATGCTCGAAGCGCTCGATTGAGCGCCCTGATTTCATGTCGCGGCGCGAGGTCCTAGCCGTCGATCCGGCCTTCAGCCCAGTCCCAGAAAAGGGCGGAAATGTCCGGGCCGCCGAACCGCCGGATCTCCTGAAGGCCGGTCGGCGAGGTCACGTTGATCTCGGTCAGACAGTCGCCGATGACGTCGATGCCGACGAGGATGAGCCCGCGTTCCGAGAGCGCGGGGCCGATGCGGTCGCAGATTTCCTGATCGCGCTCGGTCATCGCGACGGGCTCCGCCTTGCCGCCTACATGAAGGTTCGAGCGCGTTTCGCCTTTCGCCGGCACGCGGTTGATCGCGCCGACCGCCTCGCCGTCGAGGAGGATGATGCGCTTGTCGCCTTTCCTGACGGCGGGGAGGTATTTCTGCGCGATGAGCGGCTCGGCGAAGGCCTCAAGAAAAAGCTCCGTCAAGGCGTTGAAATTGGCGTCGTCCGACGACAGGCGGAAGACGCCGGCGCCGCCGTTTCCGTAAAGCGGCTTCAAGATGATGTCGCCGTGCTCCTCGCGAAAGTCGCGGATGCGGCCGAGATCGCGGGTGATGAGGGTCGGCGGCGTCAGGTCCGGAAATTCGGTGACGAAAAGCTTTTCCGGCGCGTCGCGTATCGCGCGCGGATCATTGACGACAAGCGCCTCGCCCCTGAGGCGCTCGAGAATATGGCAGGTCGTAATGTAGGCCATGTCGAAGGGCGGGTCCTGGCGCACCAGGACGATGTCGACGCCGTGAAGGTCAAGCAAGGTCTCGCCGCCCATCGTCGCGTGCGCGCCCTGTTCGCGCTTTAACGCCTCGGCCTTGCGCGCGCGCGCCGAGACTTTCCCCTCGCGCATGGCGAGCGCCTTCGGCTCATAGATCCAGATCTCATGGCCGCGGACCCGGGCTTCGAGCGCAAGATCGAAGGATGTGTCCGTGTTGACGTTGACCCTTTCGATCGGGTCCATCTGGATGGCGATCTTCATCAGGGCGATCTTCCTGTCGGCTTACCGGCGGTTAGGGCCGCGGACCGGCGGGATCAAGCCTTCCCGAACAAAGCCGTTCCGAAGGCGCGGTCAGAGCGGCTTCACAAGCGCGTGGCTCACGACCTTATCAACGCCGCTGATCGAGCGGGCGATTTCGATCGCCGCTTGCAGTTCGGCCTCGGTCCGCGCGACGCCGAGGAGATAGACGACGCCGTTCGAGACCGACGCCTTGAAGCGCCCGCTCTTGACGTCGTCGTCGGCGATGAGGCGAGCGCGGAGCGCGGCGTCAATGCGCCCGTCCTCAAGCCCCTGGCCGAGCGAGGTGCCGTCGCCGACGAAAATCTCGTCGATGACCTGATCGACCCCGTCGGCCTTCCAGGCGTTTTCGATGAGCTTCCTTCGCCCTTCCTCGGACTTCATCGTCCCGGTCAGCATCAGCCGCCCCTCGAACATGGTGAGGTCGACATCGCCGTAGTCGTGGCTGCGGTCGGCGAGAAGGACGGCTTTGAGCTGCGCGTCGGCGCTGATGTCGGTGACGCTTTCATCGAGATTGCGGCTCGACGCGCACGCGGCGCAGAGCGCGAGGGCGACAAGGACAGCAAGCTTTTTCACCGGCGAACTCCGCTCGTGAACCTCTAGGCGCCCTTGTTGCCGTGCGCCGGGCGCCCTCATCAAGCCTTGGCCCGCCAGGCGTCCTTGATAAGGCGCACCCGCCAGCCCGACACGGCGGCGATGTCATACCGGACCGCGAATTCGGCGAAATGAGGGCTGAACGACAGGAAACTTGCGGCGGCGCTTTCGAGCCGTCGGCGGTTCTTCGCCGACACGGCGAATATCGCGGCGTCCATGTCGCGCCGGAGCTTCACTTCGACGAAGGCGAGAAGCCGACCGCGGCGCGCGATGAGGTCGATCTCTCCGCCGGGCGCGCGAAACCGCGTCCTGAGAATCTGATAGCCGCCGAGCGAATAAGCGAGGCGGACGAGGAGTTCGGCGCGCCGGCCCGCTTGTTCCGCCTTGCGGCGCCGCTCTTGCGTCATGCGCCGCCTTTGAGCGCGATCGCGCGTTCATAGGCGGCTTTGCGCGGGATTTGCAGCGCGTCGGCCGCGGCGGCGGCGGCGTCCTTGACGCTCATCGCCGAAAGCGCGCGGCGAAGGAACGTGTCGATGTCGTCGAGACTCGCCGCAGGCTTTTCCGCAGGCGGATCAACGATGACGACGATTTCGCCTTTCGCAGGGCGCGCCTGATATTTGCGCGCGAGCTCGGAAAGATCGCCAGCGTCGAATTCCTCGTAGATCTTCGTCAGCTCGCGCGCGACGATCGCGCGCCGGCCGCCGAACGCCGCGGCCATCGCGGAAAGGCTTTCGGCGAGCCGCGACGGCCCTTCGTAAAAGACCAGCGTCGCATCGACATTGGCGATCGATTGGAAGAATGCGGCGCGCGCGTCGGACTTCGCGGGCGGAAACCCAGCGAAAAGGAAGCGTTCCGTCGGCGCGCCCGCGGCCGACAGGGCGGCGATCGCCGCATTGGGGCCGGGGAGCGGAAAGACGCGGATTCCGGCCTTCAGAGCCGCAAGGACGAGGCGCTGGCCGGGGTCTGAAATCAGCGGCGTGCCGGCGTCGCTGACAAGACAGATCGCCGCGCCCTCTCGAAGCGCTTGGATGATCTCCGCCTCGACTTTCGCCGCATTGTGCTCCGTATAGGCGGCGCGCGGCGTCTTGATCGAATAGGCTGCGCAGAGTTTCGCCGTCTGGCGCGTGTCCTCGCAATAGATCCGGTCGGCCGCCTTCAGCGTTTCGACCGCCCGATAGGTGACGTCTTTCAGGTTTCCGATCGGCGTCGCCGCCACATAAAGGCCGGGTTCGAGCGTCATGGCCGTTAAATCCGGCGTAAGGCCTGAGGCGTCAATGTCCGCTTTGTGATGATTGTCGACGGCATGCGGCGTCGGGCGACGCGTTTACGGCAAAAGCGGCGGCGGCGAGATCGTCGGGCGCGAATTCTGATTCGCGCCTGACGATCAAATCATTATTTTGGCGCGCCCTTTCGCGCAAAACCGGTTTCCACTTTTGCCCCCGGCGCGCTAGGGTGCGCCGCCGTCGGCAAGATCGGGCAGGGGCTTTCGATGATTCAGCGCATTTCCCGCACCTTCCTTCCCCGGGCGTTCGCCGCCGCGGCCGCGCTCGTCCTTGCGGCCTGTTCGTCCTCGCCCGATCAAGGCCCCGTCGTCGCGAGCCCCGGGGATCGCGAGCCTTACGACATCACGACGCCGCCGTCCGCCGGCGAGGAGCGCTCGCGCTATGACGACCGCCGCTTCGTCCGCCCGCTGCACATGCAGAATGCGGAGCCGGTGCGCATCGGACTCCTCCTTCCCTTCACAGGCGCATCGGAGGCGGTGCAGAAGGTCGCCTCCTCGATGTTCGACGCGGCGCAGCTCGCCGCCTTCGAGGCCGGCGACGACCGTTTCCTCCTGATCCCGAAAGACACGCGCGGAACGCCCGACGGCGCCGCCGCGGCCGCCCGTTCGGCGCTCGCCGACGGCGCCGAAATTATTCTCGGTCCGCTTTTTTCGGAGGAAGCCGCTGCGGCGGCGCCAGTCGCCGGCGCGGCGGGCGCGCCGCTCATCGTCTTCTCATCCGACATGCGCGCCGGCGGCGACGGCGTTTACTATCTGAGCTTTCCGCCCGAGATCGAAGTCGCGCGCGTCACGGATTACGCCATGCGCCAGGGGATCGAGCGATTCGGCCTTATCGCGCCGGCGAATGACTATGGGCAGCGCGTTTCGACCGCGTTTGGACAAGAGCTCGCGCTCCGCGGCGGCATTCTCGTTCACGAAGAGCGCTACGAACAGGATCCGGACAAGATGCTCGCGCCGGCAAAGCGCCTCGCCGCCTATTCGAAGGCGGTGATACCGCCGGAGCTCCGGCACGGCTATGATCCGGCGAAGCCGGGCGCGACGGGCGTCGCCGCCGGCAATACGCAAGGGTATCAGGCGGTCTTGATGCCGGAGCAGGGAACGCTCCTGCGCGCGCTCGCGCCGCTGCTTCCCTATTACAACGTCGATATCAAATCGGTGAAACTTCTCGGCGTGTCGGCGTGGAACAATCCGCGCCTGACGCGCGAGCCGGCGCTCGCCGGCGGGTGATTCGCCGCCCCCGATCCCTCGATCTCCGGCGCGTTCGAGGAACGGTTTCGCGCCGCGTTCGGCGAGAATCCGCCGCGCCTCGCCTCGCTGTCTTATGACGCGACCTTGCTCGCCGCGCGATTGGGGCAAGCGCCGCGCCGGCGCGACCGCTTCGACGCGCGGATGATCGAAAACCGCAGCGGCTATTTCGGCGCCGACGGACTTTTCCGCTTCCGCCCCGACGGCGCAATCGAGCGCGGCCTCGCGATCCTCGAAATCCAGCCGGGCGGCATCCGCGTCATCGAACCCGCGCCAAGAAGCTTCATGGCGGGGAGCTAGAGCGGCGTGCGGTGAAGCGTGCGCGGTTCAGCGCGAGTGAGGCGCGAAGCGGCGAACGCCGCGACGAACAAGGATTAGAGCAAGCGCCCCGATTCCGAATCATGGCGCGAAGCTCTAGGCGAGAAGATCGGCAAGGACGGCGTTCAAGAGGCGCCGGCCGTCGTCAGTCGCGATGAGGCGGTCGCCGCGCCGCGTCAATAGTCCGTCAACGGATAATTGCGCCAATGGGCTGCCGATGCGCGCCCATTCGGCGGTCGACAACGGTACGCCCTCAAGCGTCCTCAATCCCATCGCGAGCCGCTCGGTGAATATTTGGTCAACCGTCAACGCTTCGTCGAGGACGGCCCCGCAGCCGGTCCTTTCGACGAGCGCCAGGTAACGCGCAGGATCCTTCTCGGTCTCCGTCGCGCGCCGCGCGCCGGCGAGCGTCAGACGCCCGTGCGCGCCGGGGCCGGCCCCCACATAATCGCCCTGCCGCCAGTAAAGCAGATTATGGCGGGACTCTTCGCCCGGCGCCGCGTGATTGGAAATCTCATAGGCGGGAAGCCCCGCGGCGGCGGTTGCTTCCTGCGCGGCTTCGTAGAGATCGGCGCAGGAGTCTTCGTCGGCCGGCGCCCAGCGCTTCTTCGCGACCTGGCGGCTGAAGGCGGTCCCGTCCTCGATCGTCAGCTGGTAGAGCGAGAGGTGCCGGAGGCCGGTCCGCAGCGCCGCGCCGAGTTCCTCCGCCCACTGATCGACCGTCTGGCCGGGCCTTGCGTAGATGAAGTCCGCGGAGACGCGAGGGAAGCTGGCGAGCGCGGCGCCGATCGCCGCTCGCGCCGCGGCGGCGTCGTGATCGCGCCCAAGGAAGGCGAGCGCCGCGTCGTCGAGAGACTGGACCCCGAGCGACAGGCGGTTCGCGCCCGCCGCGCGGAGCGCGGCGAAACGGCCGGCGTCCGCCGGGTTCGCCTCGATCGTGATTTCGGGATCGTCATCAAAGCCCCAGAGCCGCGCGCAGGTGGAAACGACGCTTTCGATCGCTTGAAGCGGCGCAAGGCTCGGCGTGCCGCCGCCGAAATAAAGGCTCGTCAGCTTGCGTCCCGGCGTCAGCGCCGCCCAATGCTCAAGTTCGCGCGTCAGCGCCGCCGACCAGCGCGCCGCATCGACGCCCCGGTCGCGATAGACGTTGAAATCGCAATAGGGGCAAAGCCGCGCGCAATAGGGCCAGTGGACATAGACGCCGAAGGCGCCAGCCGGCTCCGTCATGAGAGACACGCCGCAACAAGCTTCCGGAAGGCGTCCGCCCTATGGGATATGGCGTGTTTCGTATCCGGATCGAGTTCGGCGAAGGTCTTGTCGTAGCCTTCGGGAACGAAAATCGGATCAAAACCGAATCCCATCGTGCCGCGCGGCGGAAACGTGAGCGAACCCTCGACCCTGCCCATGAAGGCCTCGGTGCGGCCGTCGGGCCAGGCAAGGCACAGGCAGCAGACAAAGCGCGCCGAACGGTCGGGAGAGCCAGATTCCGCAACTTCCCGGCGCACCCGCGCCATCGCCTTATCAAAGTCTCGGCCCCTGGGCGTCTCGGCCCAATCCGCCGTGTGAACGCCCGGCCGGCCGCCAAGCGCGGCGACTTCCATGCCGCTGTCATCGGCGAGCGCAGGAAGCCCGGAGGCGGTCGCCGCGGCAAGCGCCTTGATCGCCGCATTCCCCATGAACGATTTTTCATGTTCCTCAGGGACGGGCAGGCCAAGCGCGCGCGCCGCGATCGCCTCGACTCCGTATGCCTGCACGAGCTCATTGATTTCTCTCACTTTTCCGGCGTTGTGGCTGGCGATGACCAGCTTGCCGGGGGCGAGTTTTCGTGCCGCCACTTTCATCCCCATATCGGTTTTCGAAAAAAACTTATCGTTTTTCGACGAAAACCCCTTGCATCGTTTTTCAATAAGTGTATATCGATATTCAACAAGACGCCGGCCAACGGCGCCAGAGACGGACGAAGACAAGAAGACTTCAGAAACAGCCAGACCTGCCTACACCGACCTGCCTACATGACGTGCCTGAAACAAAAAAAGAGCGGCAGGGCTTAGGCCCGCCGCTCAAGAAAAACAGCCAAAACGCGTTCGCGCACCAACGAAAGGAAATTCAGATGTTACGCAATCACGCTTCCCAGAACATCGGGTCTGTCGGCCTCGTTGTCAATGGCTTTGTGGCCCTCGTCTCGTTCGCGCTCATCGGCGCCGCCTACTTCTCGGCGATCGGCCAGTTCATCGCCTAAGGGTCGGCGCCGGAAAGGGACAACCCATGGCAAAGGCGTTAAATCTCCTCCTCGCGGCGGCGCTTGCCGCCGCCGCGTTCGCCGCCGCCCTTCGCCTCGCCGATACGGCCAAGGCGTCGCCCGGAGCCGAAGCACGGGTTTGCGCGGAGCGGCTTTGCGGCGTCGTGTTCTTCTAGCATCCGGCGCGACGCCCCCGCCTCAGACGGAGCCAACCCATGCTCAAAGCCATCGGCAAAGGATCGATCGCATCCGTCATCGCGATCGGACTGCACCTTGTGCGCGTCATCGTGTGGATCGGGTTCGCCGGCCTCTCCGCGGCGATCGTCGCGATCCCGCTCATTCCGGCCGTCGCCGAGTGGATTTCGCACATCGACGGCGTGTCGATTGACGGCGAGATCGATGTTGACGCCGCCGACTTCGTCGAGGTCTTGCGCTATTTCATCTCCTTTGGCGTCGCGCTCTATGTCGTCGAACGCCTTCTTGAACTCTTGAAGACGCTGCGTTTCGGCTCGCCCTTCGTGAAGGAAAACGCGACGCGGTTCCGCCGCGTCGGCTGGGCGCTTTTGATCGGCGAACTTTCGAAGATCGGCATCTGGATCCTCGCCGCGTTCACCGGCGCCGATGTCGAGGCCGATCTTGATTTCACGCTCTTCGTCGCCATCGCCGCCGTGTTCGTCCTTGCGGAGGTTTTCCGCGAAGGCGCGCGCATGAAGGAAGAGCAGGACCTGACCGTCTGATGTCGATCTCCGTCAAACTCGACAGGGTGCTCCTCGACCGCGGCATGTCGCTGACGGAGCTTTCCGAGCGCGTCGGCGTGACGATCGCGAACCTGTCGATTTTGAAAACCGGCAAGGCGAAGGCGATCCGCTTTTCGACGCTTGAAGCGATCTGCAAGGAGCTCCAATGCCAGCCGGGGGATATTCTTTTCTTCGAGGACGACGGCAAGCCGATCCGGCATGACGATTGACGCCGGTGCGCCGCCGGCGCCGCTTGAAAATCCGTTCCCTCCGGGCAAGGGTGGCGCGCATGCCCCGCTTTCTCTTCCTTTCATCGAGCGCGCGATCAGGCGGCAACGCCGAATTTCTTGCGCGCGCCGCGGCGGGCGCGCTTTCGCCGTCCGCGCCGCAGCGCTGGCTGGCCTTGAACGATCTGTCGCTGCCGCGCTTTGAAGATCGCCGTCATTCGGGGCGCCCTTACGAGGCGCCCTTGGGCGAAGAAAAAGAGCTCCTCGAAGCGACGCTCGACGCCGATCATCTCGTCTTCGTCGCGCCGGTCTACTGGTACGCGCTTCCCGCCTCGGCGAAGCTCTATATCGACTACTGGTCCGCCTGGCTCCGCGTTCCGGGCTACGACTTCAAGCCGCGCATGGCCGGGAAAGCGCTTTCCGCCGTCACCATCATCAGCAGCGAGGATGAGACGGAGGCCGAGCCCTTGATCGGATGCCTGCGCCTTACTGCGAACTACATGAGCATGGACTGGCGCGGCGCCCTCATCGGCCGCGGCAACCGCCCCGGCGACGTCGAAAAGGACGCGCGCGCGATGGGCGCGGCGAAGCGGTTTTTCAGCGCGGCCGCGTAGGGCGCGGCCCTCGCTCCGCCGCTTCAAATCGCGCGTCGACCGGCTGGTGGTCGGAGAATTCAAAGTCGAGATCGCGGGTCTTGACGCCCAAGGTCCGAACATTCGGCGAGACGATGAAGCCGTCGATGATCGTCGTGAAGTTCTCGCCCTTCCTGTAGGGCCGCTCGTTCGTTCTGACGCTCGGCGTTTCCCTGTCGATCGCGACCGACCAGCCTTCCGGCAGTTCTGCATAGGGAAACGGATGCACCCAGAAGAGATATTTCTCGTCGGTCGTCGTCGGGCGATCCGGGCGGTGAAACTCGTAGTTCCAGTCGCCGCCGATGACGACGCGCGCGCCTTTTTCATATTCCGCCCTTGCGAAGGCGAGGACTGCGCGTAGCTGCGCGATGCGGACATTGGCGCCCTCGTCGAAGGCCGAAAGGTGGACATTGACGACGGTCCAGTCTCCGCCCTGCGCGGGCAGGCGGACGACATGCATGTGATAGAGCCGGCGCGACAGGCCAAGGATGAGCCCTGGCTCCAGCGGCAGCTCGACGATCTCGCGCCGCGCGCCGCCGACGCCGAAGCTTTCGGTATCGGCGACGAACTGCGTGACGATGCAGTAGATGAGGATCATCCCGCCGCCGAAGAGCAGCGTCGAATAGGGGGCGTAGATCGCATAGGTCTGGCGGAGGCGCTTTTTCGTCCTCGCGTCGGGATGCTCGACGGCGGAGGCCGTGTACGCCGCAATGATCGCGGAAACGAAAGCGAGCGCGCCGAGCGCTGGGATGGGATGCCGAGCGATGACGGCGACGAAATTCATCGCCGGCGTTGTCGCATCGACCGCCCACAAAAGCGTCGCGCAGGCGGCGAGCAGCGCCATCTCGCCTATCGCGCCCGAACAGCGGCGGTCCTTGCCGGCGAGCTTGAAGCGCAGCGAATGGCGCTCGATCCACATCGGCCCCGCGCGCCAGTAGGCGGCGATGAGGAATCCGCTGGCGATGAGCCAGCCGACAACAATCACGATCGCGGAAATCGCGAGATCGTCCATCGGCGGACTATAGCGGCGTCGCGAGAGAAATCATGCGCTGCGCGTCAGCGACGAGCGTATCGTCCGGGCGCGCCGAATTGCGAATTACCACGGGCTCGTCTATGAAAAAGCATTGGTTGGATGTGTGATAATATATCAAGGAAGGACATGAAAGACATTCTGAAAAAACAGGACGCAGAGTACAAGAAATCCGCAAAGGGCGACACGACGGAATTCGCCGTGACGCCGGCTTCGGCGCCGAAATTCTGGTATCTCATCATTATCGGCGGGCTGGTTTTTCTCGCCGGGTTTCTCGGCTTGGGCGTTTTCGGCTGGCTGATCGGCGGCGGCGCCGTCGCCTACGGACTTTTTCGCGATCAGCGGCCGAAAGATCACAAGGTCCCGATGGCGTTCAGCGTGACGCCGACTTCCGTCACCGCCGGCGGGAGGACGTTCAGGAAGGACGAAATCCACCGCCTCAGGATCGCCAATCCCTGGTTCGACCGCGCCGGGATCGATATCTATACGACGAACGCCAACGCCGCCGCCGGCATGGCGCACGGCATGAAGCTCGGCGAGCTTTGCTACGGCCTCACCGTCGAATCGGGCGGCAAGGCGCATTTGCTCGCCGGCGGCATGGACCGGACGACCGCCTTCGGGCTTCTCTCCGACGCGGCGAAAATTCTCGACCTGAAGGTCGACTGACGCGCAAGGAACCGCCGGTCGCTTCACGCGGCCCCGCCTCATTGACGCCGGCCTTCGCTTTGCCCGGCGGCGCTTTGCCCCTATATCCCCGGCGCATGACGGCGCTTGATCTTAAATCGGCGAATTCCGCCGCGCCGGCGGAAAAACGCCCGCTTTTCGGCCTGTCGCGGCCCGAGACCGCTGATGCGATCGGCGAGGCGCTTTCGCTTGATGTCAGGAAGGCGCGGATGCGGGCGAACCAGCTCTGGCGCTGGGCCTTTCATTACGGCGTCACCGACTTCGACGCGATGACCGACATCGGCAAGGACATGCGCGCCGACTTGGCGCGGCTCTTCAGCCTTGAGCGTCCGCGCGTCATCGACCGCCAGGTTTCGATCGACGGCACGCGGAAATATCTGATCGAGCTCGCGCCGGGCGCCGAGGTTGAATGCGTCTTCATCCCGGACGTCGGGCGCGCCGGCGCCTTGTGCGTGTCGAGTCAGATCGGCTGCACCTTGAATTGCGCCTTCTGCCACACCGGCACGCAAAAACTCGTCCGGAACCTCACGGCGGCGGAGATCGTCGGGCAAGTGATGGCGGTCAAGGACGACATCGGCGAATGGCCGTCGGGCGGCGAGGACCGCAAGCTTTCGAATGTCGTTTTCATGGGCATGGGCGAGCCGCTCTACAATCTCGACCACGTCGCGCGCGCGATCGAGGTGATTTCGGACGGCGACGGCGTTTCGATTTCGCGCCGGCGCATCACCGTCTCGACCTCCGGCGTCGCGCCGGAGATTCCGCGCCTCGGCGAATTAACCAACGCGATGCTGGCGATTTCGCTGCACGCGACGAACGACGCGCTCCGGAACGAGCTGGTTCCAATCAACCGGAAATACCCGATCGCGGCGCTTCTCGACGCTTGCCGGAATTATCCGAGCCTCTCGAACGTCAGGAAAACAACCTTTGAATATGTGATGCTGAAGGGCGTCAACGATTCCGACGCCGAGGCGCGAGAACTCGTCCGACTCCTGAAGGACATTCCAGCGAAGATCAATCTGATACCGTTCAACCCATGGCCCGGCGCGCCTTACGAATGCGCGAGCTGGGATCGGATCGAGGCCTTCGCCGAGATCGTCAACCGCGCAGGCTACGCTTCGCCGATAAGGACGCCGCGCGGGCGGGACATCCTCGCCGCCTGCGGCCAGCTGAAGTCCGAAAGCGTCAAGGCGCGCGCGAGCGAGCGGCATAAAGCGCGGATCGAAGCGACGCCTTGATGCGCGCCGGACCGATCCTCATTGACGAAAAGGACATTGAGGAGCGGTTCATCCGCGCTTCGGGGCCGGGCGGCCAGAACGTCAACAAGGTCTCCAGCGCCGTGCAGCTGCGCTTCGACGCCGCGCGATCGGCGGCGCTTTCCGATGCAATCCGCGCGCGTCTTTTGAAGCTCGCCGGAGCGCGGGCGACGAAAGACGGCGTCGTCCTGATCGAGGCGTCTCGCCATCGCGATCAGGCGCGCAATCGCGCCGACGCGCGCGAGCGTCTCGCCGCTCTCGTCGAGAAGGCGGCGAGCTCGCCGAAAAAGCGCATCGCGACGAAGACGCCGGCGTCGCAGAAGCGAAAGCGCCGGGAAGCGAAAGCGCGGCGCAGCGAAGTGAAGCAGGGCCGCGCAAAAGTCGCCGCGGAGGAATGATCGTCGCGCGCCGGCGCGCGCGATCCGCGAACGGCGCCGGGGAGTTTCGCCCTATGCGTGCGCCTGCAAGGCGCGATTGAGCCCGTGATCAACATCACGCCGAACGGCGATCAGCGGTCGACAGGGCCGCCTTTCTGTTTCATTCTGCGCGAGTCAGCAGGGAAGGGCGATGCGCCGCGATGCGAAGGCGCGCCGGCGCTCGAACCCAGGCCCCGCGGATGCGTTCCATGGGGAGACCTCGGTCGTGAAGCGTTGCGTTCATTTTTCGGCGGCGGCCGTCGCCGGCGCGTTCGCCGTCGCCGGCGCCGCGGCCGGCCAGCCGCTCGCCTTCCCGACCGCGGAAGGCTTCGGGCGCTTCGCGAAGGGCGGGCGCGGCGGCGACGTTTATATCGTCAGTAACCTGAACGATTCAGGGCCGGGCTCGCTCCGCGAATGCGCCGAAGCGTCGGGCCCTAGAACCTGCGTCTTCAGCGTTTCCGGCGAAATCGTCACCTTGAGCCGGATCAACGTCTTGAATCCGTTCGTCACGATCGCCGGCCAGACCGCGCCCGGCGACGGGATTGCGCTGACGAACCGCGGCGGCCCCAATCTCAGCCAGCCGCTCTACATATCCGCCGACGATGCGATCGTGCGTCACATCCGCGTCCGTCCCGGTCCCTCGGCGCAGACGTCGAACAATGTCGACGCGCTCCTCATCGGCGACGCGAAAAATGTCATTGTCGACCACGTCTCGCTTTCCTGGGGCACGGACGAAACGCTCAATGTCTTCGGGAACGGCGGCGTCACAAGCGCGCTTGCGGCGCCGAACACCAGGAACGTCACTATCCAGTGGAGCATGATCTACGAATCGCTCCGCAAGTCGACGCATTCGAACAAGAACCACAGCCGGTCGACCCTGATCGGCGACGGCGTTCAGGAAGTCTCCTTCCATCACAATCTGATCGCGCATTCGACGCGCCGCAATCCGAACATCGGCGTCACGGGGCAGGGCGATTTCGTCAACAATGTCCTTTACAACGCCAACGAATATTTCGGCGAGGCCTATAACCAGAACGGAACCTCGCACATCAACTGGGTCGGCAATATCGCGATCCTCGGTCCCGATACGCCGAAAAAATCCGACCGCTACTCGATCAATCTCTTCGGCAACGAACCGCTCGCGACCTTTCATCTCTACGTCCGCGACAATGTCGACATCAATCGCGCCGGCGGCGCGCAGGACGAGCGCCTCGTCGTCGACCCCAAGGACTGGTTCTACGTCAAGGCCGCGCCGCAAGGATCAGGCGTCCTTTCGCTCGACGCGGCCTCGATCAGCGGGCCGCAGCAGGCTTATCGCGACGTACTGTCTTTCGCCGGCGCGACGCGCCCCGTCCGCGACGCGGCCGACGCGCGCATCGCGAACGAGGTGCGCGGCTGCGCCGGCGGCATCATCGATCATCCCTCCGAACGCGGCGGCTGGCCGACGCTTCAGAGCCTGCCCGCGCCGGCTGACGCCGATCGCGACGGCATGGCCGATTTGTGGGAGACGGCGCTCGGGCTCGATCCCTCCGACGCCGCCGACCGCAATGGCGATCTTGACGGCGACGGCTGGACCAATCTTGAGGAATACCTCAACGAGCTCGCCGGCGATCACCTCGGGAGCGATGTCGGCCGCGGCGTCGGACCGGCCGCCGATCCGACATGCGGCGCCGCGATCGGCCCGCCGGTCGATGTCGGCGTCAACATCTTCCGCGTCGATCCGCCGGCGGTCCGTCCCGGCGAAAGCGTCACGATCACCTTCAACGGAAACGGCGCGACCTGCAAGAAGCCGTGGAATCCCGACCTCAGCCCTTACCTCCTCAAGGGAACGAGCGTTGTCACGCTCAACGCCACGACGAAATTCGAATTCTTCTGCACACGGTCGAATTTGACCGACCAGCGAAGCGCCATCGCTTTCGCGACGCCGGACCGGACCGTTCCAAAGCCGCAGGTCGTCCTTACCGCGGACAAGAGCGCCTATGCTCCGGGCGAGACCGTGACGCTCTCCTGGACGACTGGATCGCCTTCGGCGCGCGTCGCCGGCGAATGCGCCGCCTCGGGGGCGTGGAGCGGGTTCAAGAGCGTCATCGGCGCGGAAAGCTTCGTCGTCCAGCAGTCGGGCGACTATGTCCTTTCCTGCTCGGGGCCGGGCGGAACTGGGACGGCGAGCGTCAACGTGACGGTCGGCTCAGGTCCCCCTCCGCCGCCGCCCCCCCCACCGCCGCCCCCGCCACCCCCGCCGGGCGCCATCGCAATCGGCGCGACGGTTGCGACGCTCTCGAACGCGGCGGTGCACGAACCGCTCGGCGGCGCGCGCCTTGGCGTGCAGCCAGGCGGCGCTGTCGGCGTCGTCATCGCCGGTCCCGGCAAATCTGGCGGCGCGACGTGGTGGCGCGTCGATTTCGCCTCAGGCGTCGACGGCTGGGTCCGGCAAGGGTCGCTCGCCGCGCAATAGACTTTCGTCCGGCGCAATTCGCCGCGCCATTATTGCGGTCCGTCGATAAGCCCGCGCCGGCGGCCGCTTTCGCCTCTATTGCTGAGTTTCGAACCTTGAGGGGCCCATGAAACGCGCTGCGTTCGTCGCGGCTGTCGCGAGAATATTCATCGGCGCGGCCGTCGCGGAGGATTATCGCGCCGAAGGCGAACTGCTGGCGCGCGAAATCGTAGACATCCATCCGCGCGGACAAGAGATCGCCGCATCGCCGGAATACATCGCGGCGAAAGCCGCGCTCCTCGAGGAAGCGGCGGATACGGATCTTCCTCATTACGCGATCGCGCTCGGGCGGCTTTTCCACGCCGCGAATGACGGGCACACGGCGGCGATCCCGCTTTACGGCGAGGCCCCCGAATTCAAGTTCCGCTATCCGTTGAAGCTGAAGCGCTTCGACGACGGCCTTTATGTCGTCGCAGCGAAGGGCGCTGCGGAAAAGCTCCTCGGCGCGCGCCTCACCGCGATCGGCGGGCGCAAGATCGACGCCTTGCTTCGCGACTTCGTCGGGGCGCAAGCCGCCGGCAATCGCGCCTGGCCGGCGAACTGGACCGCGGTCGGCATGACCGTACCGGGATTCCTCATCGGTCTTGACGCGGCGGCGTCGCTCGAAGCGCCGGTACGGGTCGAGGCCGTGAGAAAGGGACGGCGCCTCTCCGCGATGCTGGCGGCGAGCGCGGAGGGGCATGAAGGCCTTGTCGACCTTCAACGGCCGGCGCCGCCGCTTGCGTCTCTCGGCGGCGGGGCGACGAACTTCGCCGCCGAAATCGCCGACGGGCGCGCGCTCGCGATCGTCATCGGCGCGATGGAGGACGCGGAGAAGAAATCCTTTGAAACCTTCACCGCGGAAGCGTCCGCCGCGATCGCCGCGACGAAAGCGGATCGCGTCATCATCGACCTTCGCGACAATGGCGGCGGCAACAACATGCTGGCCGAGCCCTTGCGCCGGACGCTCGTCAAAAGCCGCTTCAATCGTGCGGGCGGCCTTTATGTGCTGACCTCGCCCGCGACCTTCTCGGCGGCGCAGAATTTCGCGACGCGGCTCGAGCGCGAGACGGACGCGCTTTTCGTCGGCGAGCCGACGGGCGGTTCGCCCAATCATTTCGGCGACGCCAAATTCGCGCATGCGCCGACATCGGGAATCCCTTACATCATCTCGACCTTGCGCTGGCAGGATTCGCCGCCCTTCGACGAGCGGCCCTGGATTCTCCCCGACATTCCGGCGCCGCCGGATTTTGGGGATTTTCTCGCCGGCCGCGACGCGGCCCTCGAACTCGCGCTCGCCCACCAGGCGGAGCCGGTCTCGGGCGACTGGCGAATGCGGGTCGTCCAGCCCTGGAAGCGCGACAGCCAGACGAAGGACTGGCGGTTCTTTTTCGAACCGAAGTGACGGGTCAGCGGTCGGCGCGCGGAAGATAGGCGGTCAGCCTGATTTCGGTGATCCCATTGTCCGGCCACAGACGATCGATGTCGATCGCGGTCCAGGCCGGATACGGCTCCGCCATCCGCTTGTTCTTCGCCGCCATGAAGACCGCCGCCTGCGCCGGCAGGTCGGTGTGATAGGTCGTCATCTCGACGACGTCGCGCCAGGAAGCGCCGGCGGCGCCGAGAATCTCTTGAAGGCGTGAAA
>JACADX010000324.1 GCA_013389125.1 Parvularculaceae bacterium
GCCATGGCCGAGGCCCTTGAGGCCGGCGGGATAGTCGGCGTGACGCCGGACGGACCAAGGGGCCCGCGCGAGCGCGCGAAAATCGGGATTGTGCGGCTTGCGGCGCTCACCGGCGCGCCAATCCTTCCGGGATCCTACTCCGCGTCCTGGGGCCCGCGGCTCAAGACTTGGGACCGGTTTCTTCTCGCTGCGCCCTTCTCGCGCCTCGCCTTTGCGGCGCGACCGGCGATCCATGTAGAACGAAACGCCGATGCGGCGGCGCTTGAACGCGCCCGCGCGCATCTTGAAGCTGAACTGATTGAGGCGGGACGCATCGCCGACGCGGCGGTCGGACGGCCGCCGCTTGGCGTGGAATGAAGCGTGGCGACGGGCGTCAACAGCGAGCCATTCGGTCTGAAGCTTTATCGCGCGGCAAGCTGGGCGTCAGCGCCGGTCGCGCGAATGATGCTGCAGCGGCGCTTGCGCGACGGCAAGGAGGATCCCGCGCGCCTGCGCGAGCGCATCGGCGAGGCGGGACGCGCGCGGCCGGAAGGCGCGCTCACCTGGATCCACGGGGCAAGCGTCGGGGAATCGCTGTCCGTGCTGCCGCTTGTCGAGGCGATGAAAGGCGCGGACCCGTCGATCAACGTGCTTGTCACGACCGGCACCGTCACTTCCGCGCGCTTGATGGCGGAGCGCCTTCCCGCCGGCGCCATCCATCAGTTCGTTCCGATCGACCATCCGCTCTTCGTGCGCGGATTTCTCGACCATTGGCGGCCCGAGAAGGCGATCTTCGTCGAATCCGAATTCTGGCCCAACCTGCTCGTCGAAACCCGCCGTCGCGCCAGGTTCATGGCGCTTGTCAACGGCCGCATCTCCCCGAAATCGTTCGACGACTGGAAGGCCAAGCCGCAGGCGATCCGGTTCCTGTTGTCGCGCTTTGACGTCCTAATCGCGCAGGACCGGCAGAATGCGGAGCGCCTTACCGCGCTCGCCGGGCGCGACGTGCCGACCTACGGCAATCTCAAGAACGCTGCGCCGCCGCTGCCGGGCGACGCAAGCGAGGAGGCGCGCCTTCTTGCAGCGCTCGACGGCCGCCCGACCTGGCTGGCGGCGAGCACACATCCCGGCGAGGAAACAGCGATCATCGCCGCGCACAAGGCGCTCGAGAGCGACGCTGCGGGCCTCGTTTCGATAGTCGCGCCCCGCCATCCGGAGCGCGGCGCGGAAATCGCCGCGATCGCCGCCGCGAGCGGCCTGCGGGCGCGCCGCCGATCAAAGGGCGAGCCGATCGATCAGGAAACCGATCTTTATATCGCCGACACGCTCGGCGAACTCGGCCTTTTCTATCGGCTTTCTTCGATCGCTTTTGTCGGCGGCAGCCTTGTTGAGAAAGGCGGCCACAACCCGCTTGAACCCGCACGCCTCGGCTGCGCGATCCTGCATGGGCCCAACGTCTTCAATTTCGCCGAGACCTACGCGGACCTGCGGGGCGAAGGCGGGGCCGGCCTTGTCCGCAATGACCGGGAACTCGCGACGGCGGTCAAACGCCTCCTCGCCGACGACATGACGCAGCGCGCGATGGCCGAAGCGGCGAAACGGTCGGCCGACGCATGCGCCGCGCGCGTGCTGAGCGATGTCGTCGGCGCGCTCTTTCAAACGAGCGAGGCAGGGGCGGCGGCGTGAAACTGGAGCCGTGGTTCTGGCACGAAAAGAGCCTTGCGGCGAATGCGGCGGCGTTTGCGCTCTCGCCGGCGGCGCTCCTTTACGACATCGGTCAACAGGCGCGCGCCGCGGCGGCGCGGCCGCGCAAGATCGGCGCGCCGGTCATCTGCATCGGCAATGCAACGCTCGGCGGCGTCGGAAAAACGCCTTTCGCTCTCGCGCTCAATCGCCTCCTTAAAGAGCGCGGGATCACCGCGCATTTCCAGTCGCGCGGGCACGGGGGGACGCTTCGGGGCCCCGTTCGCGTCGATCCTCAGCATGGGGCGGCGGAAGTCGGCGACGAGGCGCTCCTCCTTGCGCGCGAGGCGGCGACGTTCGTTGCAAAGAACAGGCGCCGAGGGGCGGCGGCGGCGGCGGCGGGAGCCGATGTCGTCATCATGGATGACGGCCTCCAAAACCCGACGGTCGTCAAGGATTGCGCCTTCCTGCTGGTCGATGCGGCGGATCCTTCCGGCAACGGCCGGGTCTTTCCTACCGGACCGCTCAGGGAACCGATGGCGCGCGCGTGTCGGCGCGCCGACGCGGTCGTCCTGATCGGGGATGGAGCGCCTCCAGTCGCGGCGGCAAAGCCGCTCTTTCGCGCGCATACGACGATCGAGCCCCAAATCGCGCCGCAAGCCGTCGTCGCCTTCTGCGGCATCGGCAGGCCGGAACGGTTTTTCAGCGCGCTCGAAGCGCACGGCTTTCATCTTCTCGACCGGATCGCGTTTCCTGACCACCATGCGTTCGCTCTTTCCGAACTGGCGATGCTCCGCGCCAAGGCGAAGCGCGCGAAGGCGGCGCTGATTACGACGGAGAAGGATATTGTGCGCTTGACGGGCGAGGCGCGCGAGGGCGTCGCCGTCGCCGTCCTTAGGATGCGGATCGAAGAGGAGGATCGCCTCATCGACTTCGCGCTTTCGAAGATCGGGGCGCCGATATGACGACGCCGGCGGACGACTTCGCCCTGCCGACGCCGCGATCCAATCGGCCGTTGACGCTCGCCCACCGTGCGGAATATGCGCTCGCGCTCGCGCTCGGCGCCTTCTTCCGGGCGGTCGGCGTCGACGCCGCCTCGGCGATAGCCGGCGCCGTCAGCCGGCATGTCGGGCCGCTTGTCGGCCCGGTCGCGCGGCGCGCGCGCGTGAACCTCAAAATCGCGTTCCCGGAAATGCCCGCGAAAGAGGCGAATGCGATCATTCGCGACGTTTTCGAAAACCTCGGCCGCACGACGGCGGAATTCGCGCATCTTGAGAAATTCGATCCGGACGCCGACGACGTTCGCGTCGAGATCGTCGGACGGGATCGACTTGAAGCGATTGCGCGAGGCGACAAGCCGGCAATCTTCGTCTCCGGC
>JACADX010000342.1 GCA_013389125.1 Parvularculaceae bacterium
CAGGTGTGGACCGGCCACATCGGCATCTTCACTGCGAAGGAGGCGAAGAAAGCCAGCCACAGCCATTTCTGGGCGCCGGCGGGAAAGGCCGTCGCCTGTAGCGTGGGGATGTCGGTCGTGCCTGCAAACCGCCACATACAGACGATTGCAACAAGCATCAGCACCGAGCCGAGAAACGTGTAGAGGAAGAACTTTACCGCCGCATAGACGCGGCTCGGCATCTCGACACCGCCGAGCGCCTTCGTTCCCTTCGAGCCCCAGACGCCGATGATGAGGAACATCGGAATGAGGCTTCCTTCGAAGAAGAGATAGAAGACGATGAGATCGAGCGCGCAGAAGACGCCGAGGATCAGCGTCTCCATGATCAGGAACGCGATCATGTATTCCGGAATGCGCTTTTCAATCGACTTCGACGCGGCGATGCAGATCGGCATGATGAACGTCGTCAAAAGCACGAACAGGATCGAGATCCCGTCAACGCCCATCTTGTAGGACACCCCGCCGCCGAGCCATGTCGCTTCCTCGACGAGCTGATATCCCGCGAATGAGGAATCATAGAATGCGACGTAGATGAAAACCGACACCGCAAACGCGCCGAGCGTAAACAACATGGCGACATTGCGGGCGACGGTGTCGATTTGCGCCTGCTCGTCCGCGGCGATTTCGCCTTTCGCGTCGCGCTTGGCGAGCATCTGGCGCAGCGCAATGCCGAATGCGCCGATGACCGGGAGGAAAGTCAAAAGCGACAGCCATGGCTGGGAGGCGAGGTTCTCGGCGATCATATCGTTCATCGCCCGCCTCCGAGCCGGAAGATGATGAACGTCACGAGCGCCGCGATGCCGACCAGCATCACAAAGGCGTAGTGATACATGTAGCCGGTCTGAACCCTTACAATGCGGCGCGCGCCTGCTGCGACGGCGCCGGCGATTCCGTCAGGTCCGACGCCGTCGATCGTCCGGCCGTCGCCGTCGAGCCAGAGGAAGCGGCCGAGCGCCAAAGCCGGCTTCACGAACAGGAAGTCGTAGATCTCGTCGAAATACCATTTGTTTTTCAGGAATTCGTAGACCATGCCGCCCGGCCTTAGGAGACCGCGCCGCAAGGGATCGCCGCGCATGTATTGGAAATAGGCGGCGACGAAGCCGGCGACCATCGCGAGGAACGGCGCCCAGAGAACCCAGACCGGGAATTCGTGTTCGCCGCCATGCGCGGCGTCCTCGTCAGGGGTCGAAGGCGCGCCATGAACAACCTCGGCCGCGTGCGCGTTCATCGGCGGCGGCGCGTGCTCAACCGCGGAGTATAGCGCCCCGTTCCAGAAGCGCTCGGCGTTCGATCCGACAAAGTCGCTGTAAAACGCCATGCCCGCGAACACCGCGCCCGTCGCGAGAACGATGAGCGGCGCGTGCATGATCGCCGGCACTTCATGCGGATGCTTCCTCACGTCCTCCGGCACCCGCGTCGGGCCGTAGAAGGTGAGGAAGACGAGACGCCAGGAATAAAAGGCGGTGCAAGCGGCCGCGGCAAGGCCGAGCGCGAACGCCAAAGCGCCGAATGTCTTGCCTGCCTCGCCGGCGGCGTAGGCGCTTTCGAGAATCATGTCCTTCGACACAAAGCCGGCGAAGCCGAGCGGCATGTCGCCGATTTTCACTCCTGGAACGCCGACGCCCGTGATCGACAGCGTGCCGATCACCATGAGCAGGGATGTCAGCGGCAAAAGCGCCTGGACGCCGCCCATTTTCTTGATGTCCTGTTCGTGGTGAAGACCGTGAATGACCGCGCCGGAACCGAGGAAGAGGAGCGCCTTGAAGAAGGCGTGCGTGAAAAGGTGAAACATCGCCGCGCCATAAGCGCCGACGCCGGCCGCGAAAAACATGTAGCCGAGCTGCGAGCACGTCGAGTAGGCGACGATCTTCTTGATGTCGTCCTGGAGGAGGCCGACGGTCGCGGCGAAAAACGCCGTCACGGCCCCGACGAGCGTGACAAGCGCCGCGGCGTTCGGGGCGTATTCGTAGAAAACGGAGCAACGGCAGACGAGGAAAACGCCTGCGGTCACCATCGTCGCCGCATGAATGAGGGCGGAAACCGGCGTCGGGCCTTCCATCGCATCGGGAAGCCAGGTGTGCAAAAGGAACTGCGCGGATTTCCCCATCGCGCCGATGAATAGGAGCACCGACATCACGGTCAGCGCGTGGAAATCCCAATTGAGGAACGTGATGGTCAATTCGCGGATCGGCGCGCCCTCCGCCGCGCCCCAAGGCGTCACGACGGCGTTCGTCGCCACCGCTCCGAACACCTCGTCGAACCGCACCGAGCCGAATACGTAGAAGACGCAGAAAATGCCGAGCGCGAAGCCGAAGTCGCCGACGCGGTTGACGATGAACGCCTTGATCGCCGCATCATTCGCCGACTTCTTCTTGAACCAGAAGCCGATGAGGAGATAGGAGGCGAGACCGACGCCCTCCCATCCGAAGAACAGCTGCATGAAGTTGTCGGCCGTGACGAGCGACAACATCGCGAAGGTGAAGAGCGAGAGATAAGCGAAAAACCGCGGACGTCCTTCGTCCTCATGCATATAGCCGATCGAATAGGCGTGAACGAGGAATGAGACGGTGTTGACGACGACGAGCATCACCGCCGACAGCGTATCGAGCCTGACCGCCCAGTCGGCGTAAAAATCGCCCGACTGAAACCACGTGAAAAGCGAAATCGTGCGCGCATCGCCGCCGACGGCGACATCGAAGAACAGCGCCCAGGCGTAAACGCAAGCGGCGCCGACGAGCGCCGTCGTCGCGACTTCCGCCGCGCGCGCGCCCGCCATGCGCCCAAGGGGCATCGCGAGAAGCGCGCCGAACAGCGGCAACAGGACGACAAACGGCTCCATCGGCTCGGGTCCTAGTTCTTCATCAGATTGGCGTCTTCAACCGCGATGTCGCCGCGATTGCGGAAGAAGGCGACGAGTATCGCAAGGCCTATCGCCGCTTCCGCCGCCGCGACCGTCAGCACCATGAAAGCGAAGACCTGGCCGACGAGATCGCCGAGAAACTGCGAAAACGCCACAAGATTGATGTTGACGGCGAGGAGCATCAGCTCGATCGACATCAAGATGATGATGACATTCTTGCGGTTGACGATTATGCCCGCCATGCCGATCGCGAAGAGGATCGCGGCGACGCTCAAATAGTGCCCGAGCCCGATCATGCTCAAATTCCCTGCCCCGTCCGGACTTTCTTAAGCTCGACGCTCGCCTCGCGCTTCCTCGCGACCTGCGCCGCCGGGTCCTGTTTCTTCAGTCCCTCTCGCACGCGGAAGGTGAGAACGATTGCGCCGATCATGGCGACAAGGAGGATGACGCCGGCGATCTGAAAATAGTGGACATAGTCGGTGTAGAGGACGAGGCCGAGCCCCTCGATATTCGTCGGCGCGCCGGGGGCCGCGAGCGCCGATCCCGCCGTCGCCGTCGGATGCCCGGCGGCGAAAGCGGCGTCAGACGGCATTTTCCAGGCCGCGAAGGCGAGGATCAGCTCCACAACGACAAGGCCGGCGATGGCGACGCCGATCGGCAGATATTGAAGGAACCCCTGCTTCATTTCGACAAAGTCGACGTCGAGCATCATGACGACGAAGAGGAAAAGCACCGCAACCGCGCCGACGTAAACGACGACGAGCAGCATGGCGAGATACTCAGCGCCCATCAGCACGAAAAGGCCTGCTGCGGAAATGAAGGCGAGGATCAAGAAGAGGACCGAATGCACGGGATTGCGCGAGGCGATCACCATGAGGCCGGATGCGACCGCCGAAAGCGCGAAGACCCAGAAGGCGAAGGCGGCGAGCGTCATGAGGACTCTTGAAGCGGCTCGGAAGGAAACCCGACGGACCGCCGGAAAGGCGACGGAATTGAACGGAAGCGCCGCCGGAAACAACGGGTTGCCTTCGGCCGCGCCATGGAAGCGCGGCGGGTTTTAGACCGCGCCGTCGGCCTTTGCAAAGGGCGGCAGGCGGTCGCCCATGAGCCCTTCTGAAGCTTTTTCCACAAGAACTGGGCGGCGTCCGGAGAAGCGTCGCCCTATATTGAGGGGACGATTCCCGGGAGAAGCGGATGAGCGAGGAACGCAGCTATTATCTTGGCACCCATGATGTCGAAGCCTGGCGGCTCGGCGTCCAGCACCGGGTGTGGCGGGCAAGGACCTTCGACGTCTGGCGGCGCGCCGGAATCACCGACGGCTCGACCGTCATTGATGCGGGCTCCGGCCCCGGCCACGCGACGCTCGACCTTGCCGAAATCGTCGGGCCGAAGGGCAAGGTTCACGCGCTCGACCGTTCGGACAATTTCCGAAGCGCGATCGAGGCGGGCGCGCGGGCGCGCGGACTCGCCAACATCACCCTTCACAATGTCGACTTGATGCTCGACGCCGTCCCCGTCTCGGGCGTCGACGCCGTCTTCATCCGCTGGGTCTTCATCTTCATCGCCGACCCGGTCCTCGTGCTGAAAAAACTTGCCGGCGCGTTAAGGCCCGGCGGCCGGTTCATCTGCCACGATTATTACGACTGGGGCGTCATGCGCTGGACGCCGCGGCGCCCGAAGCTTGACGATTTCGTTGAAACGGCGATCCGCGACTGGCGGGCGAACGCCGGCGACATCAACGTCGCACGGACGCTCCTTCCCGCGCTCCCCGACGTGGGCCTCAAGGTCGTCGAGGCGAATCCGATCGTCTTCACGACGAGCCCCAAAGACTTCACCTGGCAATGGCCGAAGACGTTCATCGTCCCGCACGCCTACAGGCTCGCCGAGCGCGGCGTCGTCACAAGTCAGTGGGCGGATGAGGTCGCAAGGGAATGGGCCGAGGCCGAGCGCGACCCGACGACGATCATGACGACGCCGCTGCTGATGGAGGTCATAGCCGAGAAAATTTGAGCCGCGCGG
>JACADX010000415.1 GCA_013389125.1 Parvularculaceae bacterium
TATGTGTCGTTCGGCGCGCTTTATTGCCTGACGCAATGGCTGTGGGGCCGCAAGCAGCTCTATTCCTTGAAGCTCGTCGAGTGGCATTTCTGGATTTCGACCCTCGGCATCGTTCTTTACATTTCGGCGATGTGGGTCTCCGGCATCATGCAGGGCCTCATGTGGCGCGCCTATGACGAGTCTGGCTTCCTGCAGCACTCCTTCGTCGAGACGGTCGCCGCAATGCATCCCTATTACGTCATCCGCATGATCGGCGGCCTCCTCTTCCTCACAGGCGCCCTCATCATGGCCTACAATCTCTGGCGGACGGCGCGCGGCGATGTGCGCGCCAAAGAGTTCGCGGCGGGCGGCCGGCTTGTTGCGACCCCGGCGGAATAGGAGAACGCGATGCTCGACCGCCACAAGTTTCTCGAAAAGAACGGCCTTATCCTCACAGTCGCCATTCTCGCGACCGTCGCCGTCGGCGGCGCCGTTGAAATCGCGCCGCTCTTTTATCTCGAATCGACGATTGAAAAAGTCGAGGGCGTAAGGCCCTATTCGCCGCTCGAACTCAGGGGACGCGACATCTACATCCGCGAAGGCTGCTATACCTGCCACAGCCAGCAGGTTCGCCCGTTGCGCGACGAGGTCGAGCGCTACGGCCATTACTCGCTCGCCGCCGAGAGCATGTACGATCACCCGTTCCAGTGGGGCTCGAAGCGCACCGGACCCGACCTCGCGCGCGTCGGCGGCAAATATTCCGACGCCTGGCAGCGCCAGCATCTCATCGACCCGAGAAGCGTCGTGCCGGAATCGGTGATGCCGCCCTACGCTCGGCTCGACAAGACGCCGCTCGACTTCGAGGACGTCGAAGGCCGGCTCACGGCGCTGCGCCTCGAAGGCGTTCCTTATACGGACGAGATGATCGAGAACGCAAAAGCGGACGTCGAAGCGCAGGTCGACCCCTTTTCCCCGAACTACGATGCGTTTCTCGCGCGCTATCCGAAAGCGCAGGTGAGAGACTTCGACGGCAATCCGAAATCGGTCTCGGAAATGGACGCGATGATCGCCTATTTGCAGGTCCTTGGAACAATGGTCGATTTTTCGACCTACGAGCCCGAGGAGAATTTCCGTTGATGACCTACGAAACCCTCGCAAGGATCGCCCAGACCTGGGGCCTTGTCCTCTTCGTCGTCGCGTTCGGGCTCGTTCTCGCTTATGCGCTTGCGCCGGCGAACCGGCGGAAATTCAAAGAGGCGGCCGAAATTCCGCTGAAAGACGAAGGCGAAGACAATGGCGAGGAATGACAGCCGCGCGCCCGACGGCGACACTACGACCGGACATGAATGGGACGGCATCAGGGAATACAACAATCCGTTGCCGCGCTGGTGGGTCTGGACGTTCTGGATCACCATCCTCTGGTCGATCGCGTATTGGGTTTACATGCCCGCCTGGCCGGGGATCAGCGGCTACACGAAGGGTCTTCGAAACCATTCCGAGCGCGCCAATGTCGCGGTTGAAATCGGCAAGCTCGAAGCTGCGCGCGGCGAGGCGATCAAGCGGCTCGCGGCGGTCACGTCGCTTGACGATGTCGAGAAGGATCCGGCGCTCCTCCAGTACACGCTGGCGGCGGGATCGTCCCTCTTCGGCGACAATTGCGCGACCTGCCACGGATCGGGCGGGCAGGGCTTTCCGGGCTATCCGAACCTCAACGACGATTCGTGGCTCTGGGGCGGCTCCTTCGCAGATATCAAGACCACGATCCGCTACGGCGTCCGCTCGGGACACGAGAAGGCGCATTTCAGCATCATGCAGGCCTATGGCCGCGACGGGCTTTTGCCGGCCGAGACGGTCAGCGATCTCACCTCCTATGTTCTCAGTCTTTCGGGCGGCGCAGCCGACGCTGCGGCGGTCGCGAGGGCGGCGCCCGTCTTTCAGCAGCAATGCGCCTCATGCCACGGGCCGGAGGGCAAGGGCAACCAGAAGCAGGGCGCGCCTGACCTGACCGACGCCATCTGGCTTTACGGCGGCGATCGAAAGAGCGTCCATGAGACGCTGACGAACGGGCGCGCCGGCGTCATGCCCGCCTGGGAGGGTCGGCTCAGCGAGGACGAGATTACCGCGCTCGCCGTTTACGTGCATGACCTTGGCGGGGGACAATAGCCCTTGGTCGCAAAAGTTCTTTGCCGATGGACGCGAAAGTGAAAGCAGGAGCGCAGACGGCGTCCGACGTCGACCGATATGACGTCGAAGCCGTCAACAGCGCGGCCCGCCGCTCGCTCTATAAGGCGCGCGAGCCGATCTATCCAAAGCTCGTCTACGGAACCTACCGCAAGGTGAAATGGGCGATGCTCGTTTTCACCCTCGGCGTCTACTACCTGCTGCCATGGGTGCGGTGGCCGCGAGGACCGAACGAGCCGGACCAGGCGATCCTCGTCGATTTTCCCGGCCGGCGATTCTACTTCTTCAACATCGAGCTGTGGCCGGACGAGCTTTATTACATCACCGGTCTTCTGGTGATCGCGGCGCTTGCGCTTTTTCTCGCAACGTCGCTGTTCGGCCGCATCTGGTGCGGCTATTCCTGCCCGCAGACCGTGTGGACGGATCTGTTCATCGCTGTCGAACGGCTTGTCGAAGGCGATCGCAACCAGCGAATGAAACTGGCGAAGCAGCCCTGGACCGCCGTCAAGCTCGGCAAGAAGGCGGTGAAGCACGCGCTGTGGCTCCTCATTGGCGCGGCGACCGGCGGCGCCTGGATCTTCTATTTTCACGACGCGCCGACGGTGCTGCCGCAGCTCTTCCGCGGCGAGGCGCCGTTCACCGCCTATTTTTTCCTCGGGCTCCTGACGCTTACGACCTATCTTTTCGCCGGCTCGATGCGCGAGCAGGTCTGCACCTATATGTGCCCGTGGCCGCGCATCCAGGCCGCGCTCACCGACGCCGAGACGCTGCA
>JACADX010000325.1 GCA_013389125.1 Parvularculaceae bacterium
AATGCGCGAAACGGGCTGCGCCGTCCTCGTCGGCCCGAAAGGCGCCGGAAAGACGACGCTCGCCGCCGCCATGATCGCACGCGCCGGCGCTCAGGCCGCCGCGCTCGACGCTGCGCCGGAAGCGAAGGAGTTCGGAACGACGACCGAGCCCAATTTCGCCCGCGCCGACTATCTCGGCGAGAAATGGACGTTCATCGACTGCCCCGGCTCGATCGAACTCCTGCAGTCGAGCCTCGACATGATGGAGGCGGCGGACGTCGTCGTCGTCGTCGCCGACCCCCATATCGAGCGCGCCGGCGGGCTCGCGCATTACCTGCAGCGCCTCGCCGATTCCGCCATTCCGCATTTGATCTTTGTCAATCGGCTCGACGAGACCGAGACGCGCATCCGCGATTTGATGTCCGCCATGCAGGCGCATTCATCGCGCCCGCTCGTTTTGCGCCAGGCGCCGATCCGCGAGGGCGGACGAATTGTCGGCGCTGTCGATCTTGTGAGCGAGCGCGCCTGGAAATACCGCGAGGGAGCCGCATCGGAGCTCATCGCGATGCCGGATTCGACGAAGGAGCGCGAGCGCGCGGCGCGCGCGGCGCTTCTCGACACGCTCGCTGATTTCGATGACGCGCTGATGGAGCAGATACTCGAGGACAAGGCGCCGGCGAGCGAGGAAGTTTATCGCCTGATGGCGAAGGAGCTTGAGGACGACCTGATCGTCCCGGTCGTGCTCGGCTCGGCTTCGCACGGACACGGCGTGACGCGGCTCCTGAAGCTGTTGCGCCATGAAGCCCCGTCCGTCGACAAGGCCGCCGCGCGCCTCAAGCTCAATGGCGGCGCGAATGTCGCAAGCGTCATCCGCACGATTTACGCACCGCACGCCGGCAAGATTTCGATTGCGCGCCTCTTCAAGGGGTCGCTCAAGGACGGCGGCGCAATCGACGGCGCGCGGCTCTCGGGACTTCTTGCGCTCCATGGCGAGGCGCGAAACAAGATCGACCACGCCGACGCCGGAGACGTCGTCGGCCTGCCGAGGTTCGATCAGCTCGCGACCGGCGATCTCATCGTCGACGGCGCGATCAAGAAGCGGCGGGCGCCGGCGGCGTTGACGCCGCTTTACGCGCTCGCTGTTCGCGCGAAGAACGAAAAGGACGACGTCAAGCTGTCGGCGGCGCTCGCGAAAATCATCGAGGAGGACCGCTCCTTGTCGACGGAGCGGCATGGCGACACCGGCGAGACGGTGTTGAAAGGCCAGGGCGACGTGCATCTGCGCCTCGCGGGCGCAAAGCTCAGGATGCGGTACAATGTCGAGATTGCGACCGCTTCGCCGAAAGCCTCCTATCGCGAGACGATCAAGGCGCCTGCGGACCACCACGCGCGCCACAAGAAGCAGTCAGGCGGACACGGACAATTCGCGGACATCAAGGTGAAGATCAAGCCGCTCGGACGTGGCGAAGGCTTCAGGTTCGACGAGGTGATCCATGGCGGCTCGGTGCCGCGCCAGTTCATCCCGGCGGTCGAAGCCGGCGTCAGCGAGGGCCTGACGGCGGGTCCGCTGGGGTTTCCGGTCGTCGATCTCGCGGTGACGCTTTACGACGGGCAATATCACTCGGTCGACAGCAACGAGATGTCGTTCAAGATGGCGGGACGTCAGGCGATCCGCGAAGCGCTTCCCGGCTGCCAGCCGGCGCTCTTGGAGCCGATCTATCACGTCGTCGTCCACACGCCGTCCGCGCACACGTCGAAGGCGCACGCCGTGCTTTCTTCGCGCCGCGGACAGATTCTCGGATTTGACGCGAGGCAAGGCTGGCCGGGGTGGGACAGCGTGACGGCGCTGCTCCCCGAACCCGGCGTCCAGGACCTTATCATCGAACTCCGCTCGATCACCCAAGGCTCGGCGACGTTCGAGTCGCGGTTTGATCACTATGCGGAGCTTCACGGACGCGATGCGGACAAGATCGTCGCCGAAAGACGAAAAGAGGCGGGGGGGTAAGGGCGGATTTTCCGCCAGCCGCCCCAGGAGGATCAATTCGGCCGCGGGCGCAGCGCGCGCCGCTCTTTAATTTCAATCACTTGACTTGGGGCGGCCCGCATGTTTGCGGCGCGTCAAATAAAAAGGATTGCTGGCAGTCGGAATTCAGTTACTGTCAATATTGTTCGACCGCTCGCGGGGGGCGGTTGCGGGGGTTTGGGGTCAATCTGCGAGCTCATGCGACCGGCAACAGGCGGTTCCGCGGCTGCGGTCGATCGGATTTATTGAATGCGGAGGTCTCGCGCGATTGCGGGACCTGAGAACATCCGGCGCTTCGCCGGCTGACATTATGCGCGCGGGACAATCGGCGTCTTGAACTCCGGCGCGCGATTTGCGTGAGACGCCGCGACGACAGGCGGCTGAAAAGGGGAGCATCACCATGGCTGAATTCATCGGCACGCCGGGCGACGACTCGATTCTCGGGACGACCGGGGACGACACGATTACGGGATTGGGCGGCAATGACACGCTGGATGGCGACGCCGGGAACGACAGCCTCGACGGCGGCGACGACGCCGGGATCGCCGACACGCTTCTCGGCGGGGCCGGCGATGACACGATCAGCGGGTTCGGTCTCGGCGCCGATGTCGGCGACGCCGGCGATGGCGATGACAGCATTGTCGCTGAGCTGTCGGACGCGACCGTATCGACGCTCGCCCTTGGAAGCGGCGTCGATACGATCGTTATACAGAGTATAACGGCGGCCGCCGGGCGCATCGTAGTCACGGATTTCCTAGCCGGGGCCGGCGGCGACAAGCTCGATATCTCGAGCGTCCTTTCGTCGTTCTTGAGCGGCTGGGACGGCGCCTCGAATCCGTTCTCGCCGGCGCAAGGATTTCTGCGTCTGCGTCAAGACGGGGCCGACGTCGTCTTCGATGTCGATCTCGACGGCGGCGGCGATTCCTGGATCGAGAAGTTACGCTTTGAGAACACGACGCTTGCCAATTTCACCTCCGACAATTTCGCGCCGGGTTACGCGCCGGACGGCGCCGCGCCTACCGGGCAGTCATTTACCGGAACGGCGAGCAATGACTCAATTGTCGGGACAATCGGGAACGATACGATATTGGGCCTCGGCAACAGCGACACGCTGCGCGGGGACTACGGCGACGACTCGCTCGACGGCAGCGCCGGCAGCGACCAGCTCTTCGGCGGCGCGGGCGATGACACGCTTCTCGGCGGGACGCTGGCGGACACGCTGCAAGGCGAAGCGGGCGATGACAGTCTCACCGGCGGCAACGGCAATGACAGCATGTCGGGCGGCGCCGGCGTCGATACGCTGAGCGCCGGCGACGGCGCTGACAATCTCGACACGGGATCCGACGCGGGCGTTGCGGACACGGTCCTCGGGGGCGCCGGCAATGACACGATCGGCGGCTTTGGGCGCGGCAACGATGTCGGCGACGCGGGGATCGGCGATGACCGCGTCAACGTCCTCTTGGACGGCAGCGACGACGTTTCGACTCTGACCCTCGGCGACGGCATCGACACGATTTTCGTGCAAGCGGGCGACGCGTCGACAGGTCGGCTTGTCGTCGCCGATTTCCTGGCTGGGGCGGGCGGCGACTTGATCGACATCAGCACGCTCTTGTCGTCCCTCATTTCCGGCTGGGACGGCTCTTCGAATCCGTTCGCGCCTGCGCAAGGATACTTGCGCCTTCGCCAGGACGGGGCCGACGTCATTTTCGATGTCGACTTCGACGGCGGCGGCGACGACTTCATCGAGAAGATCCGCTTCCAGAATACGACGCTCGCCAATTATACGATTGACAATTTCACGCCCGGATTCGATCCGCTGACGCCGGGCGTGAATAGTCCGCCGCAAGTCGGCGGCGACATGGCGCTAAGCGTCGTAAACGGCTCATTCGTCGTCATCACGTCGGCAGACCTTGCCGAAAATGATCCGGACGATTCGGGCGCCGCGCTCACCTGGACAGCGTCGAACGTTGCGGGCGGGTTCCTTGCGCTCGCGTCGGCGCCGACAACCCCGGTCCTGACGTTTAGCAATGCGGATCTTGAAGCCGGCAGTGTCCGGTTTGTTCACGATGGAACGCCGGGGCATGCGGCGAGTTTCGATATCGTCCTCGCCGACGACGAAGGCGCGACATACGGCGCGCCGCAGACTGTGTCCGTTACGGTCAACGCCGACCCCGTGGCGCAAGACGACGCGATCGCCGCCGCGGAGGACGGGCCGGCGGCGAACGGCGATCTTTTCGCCGACAACGGCGCCGGCGCCGACGCCGATGCGGACGGCGATCCGTTCACGGTGACGCATGTCAACGGCCAGACGACGAATGTCGGAACGCAGATTACGCTGGCGTCCGGCGCTTTGCTGACCGTCAACTCCGATGGGTCCTATGCATACGACGCCAACGGCGCGTTCGAGCATCTCGGGGCGGGCGAGACGGCGACCGACGGCTTCACCTACCGCATCTTCGACACTTTCGGCGGAACCGATATCGCCGCCGTCACGGTCACGATCGACGGCGCCAATGATCTTCCCGACGCGAGGGATGATTCAGTTTCCGCCGCCGAGGACGGCCCGGCGACGGCGGGCGATCTCTTCGCGGACAATGGCGGCGGCGCCGACAGCGACATCGACGGCGACAGCTTCTTCGTGCAGCGGGTGAACGGCCTTGTGGCCAATGTCGGAACGCAGATTGCGCTGGCGTCCGGCGCTTTGCTGACGGTCAATTCCGACGGCTCCTATGCTTACGACGCCAATGGCGCGTTTGAGCATCTCGGGGTCGGCGAAACCGCGGCTGACAGCTTCGTCTACCGGGTGAGCGACGGACAGGGCGACTTTGACGACGCGACGGCGACAGTCGTCGTAAACGGGGCCAATGACGCGCCGGATTCAAGGGATGACTCGGTCGGCGTCATCGAGAACGCCATCGTTTCCGGATCGGTTTTTGCCGACAATGGCGCCGGCGCCGATGACGACCCTGACGTCAATGATGTTTTGTCGGTGTCGAAGGTCAATGGAAGCGGCGGAAATGTCGGATCTCAGATCACGCTTTCGTCGGGCGCGCTCCTGACCGTCAATGCCGACGGATCCTTCGCGTACGACCCGAACGGCGCGTTCGACT
>JACADX010000306.1 GCA_013389125.1 Parvularculaceae bacterium
CCGTCGCGCCGTCGTCCGCGCCCTGACCGCCCGCGGCCGATCCGTCGCCGGCGGGCGCGCCGCCTGTTTCCCCGCCGGTCGCGCGCGCTTCCGTCGGATCACCGATCCCGCCTTGGCCCGGCGGTTTCTCGGTGAGGCCGGTTCCCTGTTCGATGTTTCGTTCGAGCTGGTCGAGCTCTTGCGCGCTTTCGCGGCCGATCGACGATGCGGCCGCGCCCGCGCCGCCGGCGACGACCGCGCCCTGGACCGTGCGGCTGTCGCCGAGGCTTTCGCGGCGCGGCGCTTCCTCGGTCGGCGTGATGCGGCTGTTCTCGGCGATTTCGTCCGGCCGGTTGACGATCGGCGGATTGACCGGCGTCAGGAACAGCGCCTTTTCGGCCGCGCGCCGACGGGTAAGGCCCCTCACCTCGCGGAGGACGCCGTTGACGGTCGCCTTGTTCCACCAGGTGAGCGCCTCGCCGGCGCCGATCCGGTCATTGCGGTTGAGGCGCTTTCTCGCCGTCGAATTCTTGAAGGCGCCGGCGCCGACATTGAAAACGAAGCTGACGAGGGCGTCGAACTCGTTCTGGTTCAAGGAAACGCTGACAAGCTGCGCGACGGCGCGCTCGCGCGGCTCAAGGTCTCGCCGCAAGAGCTCCTCGGCCTCGCGCTCATTGATCTTCTGGCCCGGGCCGGCGGTTTCGGTGTGGCCGTAGCCGATCGTCCAGACGCCGGCGATATCCTGATAGGATTCGAGCTCCAGCCCCTCAAACATCTTGATGAGGGCGATGCCGTTCTCCGAAATCCTCATACCGCTCACCCCCCGGACGCCGGGCCCCAACAGAACGCCACCTTAACGGCTAAATCCGGCGGAAGGTAGGCCGCGGCGGAGGCGCGCCGGGCCGGCGCGCGCCGCTCTATCGCCGCCGCGCTTTTGTGATAAAGTCGCTCCCCGGGGCGCTGGCGCGCGGAAACGGGATGTGGCGAGGGGACTATGCATAAGGCGTTGAAATTGTTGGCGGCGGCGGCCGCGCTTGCGAGTGCTCCGGCGCTCGCGCAGCAATCGGGGTCGATCGGGGATACGATCTCATCAGCCGATGTTTCCGCAATGCTCAGCGATTTCAGCATTGCGAGCGAGCTTCGCTCCGCGACCGCCGGGGGGCCGCCGAGCCTTGTTGCGACGACCTCGGGCGGGGCGAAATTCCTCATCGGCTTTTTCGACTGCGCCGATGCGGCCAAAGCCGCCGGCTGCAAGCAGGTCATGGTGTCGACCGCGCAATCATCGGGCGGCGTCGAGTTTGACGAACTGAACACGTTCAACGGCCAGTCGAGCGTGACGACCGTCGTCTATGAGCCGACGAACCAGATCCTCATATTCGGCCGCAACATCTTCATGCCGGGCGGCATCGGGCGCGAGAACTTCAAGCTTCAGGTGGCGCTCTTCCTCAAGGACATGCAGAACTTCGTTGAAGGAAGGCGCGCCTCGGCGAAGTCGGTCGCGTTCGCGAAGTCGCCGAACCTGAAGTCGAAAATATCCTCGATCGCCGCGCCCGCGGAATCCGACTCCGGCGCGGCCCTCGCGATCAGCCATGACCGCGCGGCGGAGGTTGAAATCGCGATCGAGAACTCGCTCGACGTCGATTTCACGACCGATCGGCAATAGGGCGCCGGAGGGCGCCGGCCGGAGCGTCAGGCGCGACCCCTGAGTTGCGCCAGGCGATCAAATCATTATTTCAGCGCGCCTTTGCGCGCTAGGCCGGAATCCTCCGCGCACGGAAATCCGAGAGAATGATTTCGGCGGCGTTGTGGCCGGGCGCGCCAGTGACGCCGCCGCCCGGATGCGCGCCGGACCCGCAGAGATAAAGGCCTTTGACCGGCATCCGATAGTCGGCGTGCCCAGGCATCGGGCGCGTTGAAAACATCTGATCGAGCGACAAGCGCCCGTGCATGATGTCGCCGGCGACGAGGCCGAATTTGCGCTCTAGATCGAGCGGCGAATGGATCTGCCGAGCGATGACGCTTTCGCGGAAGTTCGGCGCGTATTTCGTCACCGTGTCGATGATTGTTTCAGCCGCAAGGTCGCGGCAGGAGTCCCATGTTCGCCCATCGGAAAGCTCCGGCGCGAATTGCTGGCAGAAAAGACTCGCGACGTGCCGGCCTTCCGGCGCAAGGCTGTCGTCCATCGTCGAGGGGATGAGCATTTCGACGATCGGCTCGCGCGACCAGCCGTAGAGGCGCGCGTCAAGCCATGCCTTGTCGAGATAGTCGACCGAGGGGCCGATGACGATCCCGGAACGGTGGTGTTCTTCGGCGCCCGCGCCCGGCAGGCAGGAAAATTGCGGCAGCTCTTTCAAGGCGACGTTCATCCGGAACGTGCCGGAGCCGCAGGCGTAATTCTCCATGCGGCGGCGCGCGTCGGCGTCGATGTCGTCCGCGCCGACAAGGTGCGTTAGGAGGAGTTTCGGGCTGACGTTCGAAACGACGGCGCGCGCGCGGAGCGTTTCGCCGCTTTCGAGCCTTGCGCCGACCGCCCGGCCGTTTTCGACGACGACGCCGGCGACGGGAGCGCCGGTCGCAATCTCGACGCCGCGGCTTTCGGCGACGCGCCGCATCGCCGCCGTGATTGCGCCCATGCCGCCGATCGCGTGGCCCCACCGGCCCTTCTTGCCGTTCACCTCGCCGAAGGCGTGGTGAAGGAGGACATAGGCCGTCCCGGCGGTATAGGGCGAGGCGTAGGCGCCGACGATGCCGTCAAAGGCGAAGGCGCCGATGATCGCGGGATGCTCGAAATAGCCTTTCAGGAACTCCGCCGCCGATTTCGTGAAGAGATCAAGGATCAGCGTCTGATGCTTTTGCTTCAGCCGCGCGAGGCGCCCGCCCGTCGTCAGCGCGCGCCAGAGATCGGAGATCCCGCCGCCAAGATTGGGAGGGGTCTTGAGGACGAGGTCGCGCAGGACGTCCGCCGCGACATCGATCGCTTCGTAATAGCGCGGTAAGGCGTCAGCGTCATGCGGCGAAAGGCGCGCGAACTCCTGCGCATTGCGCGCCGGGTCGAAGGTAAGCTTCAAATACTCGCCTTCCTTCGTTCCCGTCGGCCAGAAATTTGAGATGTCGCGCTCGACGACCTTCAGCCCGTGCGCATAAAGATCAAGGTCGGCGATGACCTTTGGATTGAGGAGGCTGACCGTGTAGCTCGCCGTCGAATTCCGGTAGCCCGGATAAAACTCCTCCGTCACCGCGGCGCCGCCGACGACATCGCGCCGCTCGACGACGCGCACGGACAATCCACCCGCCGCGAGATAGGCGGCGCAGACAAGGCCGTTATGGCCGGCGCCGATGATGAGGACATCCGTCTGGCGGTCAATCATAGGATCTTTCGCATCGCGATGCGCGGGCGGAGCGCGAAGCCCCATTTCGCCTCTTTCTCGATCAATGCCAAGAGGGCAGGGCGGTTGCGCTCCGGCGTAAAGTCCGCAAAGCCGAGGCGCCGATAAAAGGGCGCGTTCCAGGGAACGTCCCTAAAGGCTGTAAGGGTCATCGCAGCATAGCCCTCGCCGCGCGCCCAAGTCTCGCCGGCGGCGACGAGCCGGCGTGCAATTCCCCGCCGCTGATGATCCGGGTCGACGTCGATCTCGTCGAGATGCGCTTCGCCGTCGAGGCGCGTGACCATCGCGAAGCCGGCGAGCGCTTCGCCGGCGCGGGCGACGAGGGTGAGCCCGTCGCGCATCACCGCCTCGTGCTCTTCGGCGTCCGATACGTCGGCGTCGCCGACGAAATCATAGCCGATCGACCGGAACATCTGATTGGCGCGCTTTTCGAGCGCGATCATCGCGGCGATGTCCGCGGGGCCGGCGCGTTCGATCCGATAGACGCTCACGCCAGACCGATCTCGGCGAGGCGCTGCTTCAGGAAGTCATCCGCGCGGATCGGCGGATATTTGGCGCCGGCGCCCTCGCAACTCTTTAAGCATTCGAGAACCGCGTCCTTGTGCGGGTGCATGAAGAACGGCATCGAATAGCGCGAGACGTTCGGGCCCTTCGGATTGACGACGCGGTGCGTCGTCGCCGGAATGAGGTCATTCGTTACTCGCGCCAGCATGTCGCCGGCGTCGACGATGAGATTGTCGGGATCGGTCTCGACCGGGAGCCAGTTCCCGTCGCGGTCGAGGAGTTCAAGCCCAGCGCCGTTCGCCGCGACGAGAATGGTGATGAGGTTGATGTCCTCATGCGCGGCGGCTCTGACGGCGACGGGATCGGCGTCCTTTGGAACCGGGGGATAATGGAGGAGGCGAAGGATCGAATTGCCGTTCGTCGCCATGGCGCGGAAATAGCCGTCCTTGACGCCAAGCGAGGGCGCGAGCGCTTCGAGCATCGCAAAGCCCGCCTCCTCAAGCGCGGCGTACAGCGCAAGGAACGTCTCGCGAAACCGCGCCGGCCGCTCGGGCCATTTGTTCGCCGGATAAACGCCGGCGAGCGGCGAGGCGAAAGCGAATTCGCGCCCGACATGATAAAATTCCTTGAGGTCCGCGACTTTCGCGTCCTTGGCGTGCTCGCGTCCGAAGGGCGTGTAGCCGCGCTGGCCGTCCGGGCCCGCGGCGCATTTCAACTTCTCTTCGAGCGGCAGGTCGAAGAATTCCTTCGAAAGCGCATAAGCG
>JACADX010000255.1 GCA_013389125.1 Parvularculaceae bacterium
AAGCCTTCAAGCATGCGCGAGCCCGCCGTTGTTTGCACGCCCTCGGTGCAGAAGAGGTCCTTGACGCCGAGCGGAACGCCCTCGATCGGCCCGCCTTCGTTCCTGGCGAGCTTTGCGTCAGACGCTTTCGCCATGGCGCGCGCCTTGTCAGCGGTCACCGTGACGAAGGCGTTGAGGTCCTTCGCCGTGTCGATATTGTCGAGATAGGCGTCCGTCGCTTCGAGCGAAGACACGTTCTTCGCCTTCAGCGCGTCGCGAAGGTCGGCAAGCGTGAGGTCGGTGATGTCCGTCATCATTCCACCACCTTCGGGACGACGAAGAAGTGATCTTCCGTTTTCGGCGCGTTCTTGACGACATTGTCCGGCTGACCGCCGCCGGTCGGGCCCGATTGCAGCGCGTCCTCCCGCATCGGCAGCTTCATATCGACCGTCGACGTCATCGGATCGACGCCCGTTACGTCGACCTCGTTGAGCTGCTCGATCCATTTGAGGATGCCGTTCAGTTCAGCGGTCAAGGGCTCGAGCCGTTCCTCGGGAACGGCGAGGCGAGCGAGTCTTGCGACCTTGCGGACGGTTTCCTTATCGACGGACATAAGAGCTCATATTGCGGGTGCGAGATCGGGCAAGCCCTATCAACGGCCCTCTCCCGCCGCAAGGTCCGGCGCGCGCTCCAGCATCCTTGCGATCGAAAGGTCGGGCCGCGCCGCGTTGATGCGCACAAGATCGCGAATGCGGTTCACGGTCAAAGCGCCAGCGCGCTCTTCGGCCAGCGCCAGAAACATCGCTTCGTCATAGCCGTCGCGCCCCGATCGCCTGACGAATTCGCGCCAGAAGGCGGCGACGCCCGCCTCCCCCGCGGCGGCGACGCTGATCACATGACCGCAGGCGTAGACGGCCTCCCATCGGTTTTCCGACTCGGCGCGCGCGAGCGACAGCTGCTGAAGGCCGCGCGCGCACTCCGCCTTCGCAGTCTCAAATCGCGCCGCCTTCTCCGCCGCCGACCAATAGCCCGCCGCAGCGAGCGCCTCCGCAGCGAGCGCGTCGGCGCCGCCTTCATGGATCCAGTCGGGAACAGCGTCCGTCCTCGGGCGCGCCGCGGCCAGCCAGAGATGCGCAGCCTCATGCGCGGTCGAAAGGCGCAGGACGCCCAGCGCTTCGTCGGTCCGTTCCGCCCACGCGCCGCCGGCAAGCGTCATCTGGTATTGGCCGGGAAGCGCATCGCCGCTGTAGCTCAGCCTTCCCTCGCCGCCCTGATCGCCCATGGCGACGAAGATGTTCGGCTTGGCAGGCAGCGCGCGCGCGAAAAGACCTTGAAGCGCGCCGGCGATGGTCGGCGCGAAAGACGCGACTTCCGCCTTGACCCACGCCGGCGCCGTCGCATCCGCGATCGTCAGCAGCGCATCCGTCTCGATCGGCGCCGCCGCGCCGACATAGACGAACCCCGGATGGCCGTAGGGACTTTTCCAGTTTTCGAAACGCTTTTTCGTTTCGTCGAACGCCGAAACCGACGCGCCTTCATCCGCAATGATCGTCAGTCGCGCGTCAAGCCGCGTCGATGCGTCCTTATACGGAATGAAATGCCCGGTGTAGACGATGAAGCCGCCGTCCCCCATCGGGATGAAGGGCTCGTAGTCCTTGCGGCGGTCGCTCGCCGCGGGCTCGACGAGAAAGCGCGCCGAGCGGATGCGCCGGCGTCCGCCCGCGGGAACGACGACGTCGCGCCCGTCGCGGCGGATCAAGGCCGCCCCCTCGGACGCGATCGCCCAGTGGCGGCCGCGATAGCCGTCAATGTCGGGCCCAAGATCAAGTTCGGCGCGCGGAGCGGCAAGCTCGTACGCGACGCGCCAGCGATCATCGTTTCGCTGTTCGATCGTCACCAGGACGTCGCCGGCGATCGGCGCCGCGGGCCCTCCCGCCTTTCCGCAGGCGGCAAGCGCCAGAACGGCGATCGCGAATGACAGGCGATGGCGATACAAGGCGCGGCGCTTTCCAGAACGGGAGGAGGCGCCATAGCTTGCCGGAATGACCGGCGAATTTGAACAGGCGGCGGCGGGTTTCGGCGCAAAGGGCCCGCTTCTAGGCCTTGACCTAGGGGAAAAGACGATCGGCGTCGCCTCCTGCGATCCCGGTCGGCGCGTCGCGACGCCGGTGACGACAATACGCCGCACAAGGTTCGCGGCGGACGCCGCCGCGCTGAGGCTCCTCGCCGCCGAACGGAGCGTTGTGGGGTTCGTCCTCGGCCTGCCGCGCAACATGGACGGCAGCGAGGGCCCAAGAGCCCAGGCGACGCGGGCCTTCGCCCGCAATCTCGTGAGAACGCTGGCGCTGCCGGTGGCGCTTTGGGACGAGCGGCTGTCGACCGTCGCGATGGAAAGGGATCTAGTCGCCCTTGACGCCAGCCGCGCCAAACGGGCTGCGAAAATCGACGAATCGGCGGCGACATTCATCCTCCAGGGAGCACTTGACCGGCTGCGAACCGTCGTCGCGGCGAAGGAGGAATAAGATGACGCCCGCTTCATTGAAGAACCTCATGTCGATTCTCCTTATTGCGACCGGCGTTCTTCATCTCGTCGTCGCCGCGATCGGCGCGCCGTCCAGCCTCCAGCTGCCGCTCGCGGCGTTCGGCGCGCTTTACGGCGCGCTCGGCGTCCTTTTGCAGCGCGGCGGAAAGCCGGTCGTCATCGCCGCCATGGCCGCCACGGCGACGGGCCTTGTCCTCGGCGGCGCCAATTACGCGCAAAACGGCGGGCCGATCAGCCTGCCGGTGATGTTCCTCATTGATCTCCTCGTCCTCGGCGCCGGCGCGATGTGGTTCGCAAGGAGCGGAAAAAGCGCCTGACGCAAACCGCCTCATTGCGCCGCACCGCGCGCGGACGATAGAAGCCGCCCCATGGAATTCATCAACAGACCCTACGCGCCGGCGGGCGGGTTCGCGGCCTCGAACCTCATCAATATCGACGATTTCCCCGAAGCCGAGACGAATTACGTTCTCGATCTCGCCGAATATTACGCGCGCTTTTTGAAAGCCGGGAAGCTGCCGCCGGCGCGCCTTGCCGGCAAGACGCAGATCAATCTCTTCTTCGAGGATTCGACGCGGACGAATTTGAGTTTCGAGCTCGCCGGCCGCCGGCTCGGCGCCGACGTCCTCAGCGTGCCGGTCGCGGCCTCTTCGGTGAACAAGGGCGAGTCGCTCATCGATACGACGCAGACGCTCGTCGCCATGGGCGCGCACGCGCTCATCGTCCGTCACCGCGAGCCGCGCGTCCATGACGAGCTTGCAAAGCGCATCGCCTGTCCCGTCATCAACGCCGGCGACGGCGTCCGGGAGCACCCGACGCAGGCCCTTCTCGACGCCGCGACGATCAGATCCGTCTACGGAACGCTCAAGGGCCTCGTCATCGCGATCTGCGGCGACGTGAAGCACAGCCGCGTCGCCGCGTCGGGGGCCGTCTTGTTTTCGCGCCTCGGCGCCGAGGTCCGCTTCGTCGGCCCGGCGCATCTGATGCCGGCGCCCTATCAGATGCCGCAGGCGCGGCGCTTCGACACGCTCGCAGACGGCATCGCCGGCGCTGACATCGTGATGGCGCTCCGGATGCAGTTCGAGCGCATGGAGGAAGGCGGCAAGGACGCCGCGACAGGCTATTTCGAGACCTATGGCCTCACGCACGATACGTTGAAACTCGCCAAGCCCGACGCGCGCGTCATGCATCCGGGGCCGATGAACCGCGGCGTTGAAATCGACGGCGCCCTCGCCGACGACGAGCGGCGGTCCCTCATTCTGAAGCAGGTCTTTTACGGCGTCGCGACGCGGATGGCCGTCCTCGACGCGCTGATCACGAAAGGAGCCGCGTTTTGACCGTCGCGCTCGCCGCCATCCTCGGCTATCTCCTGGGGTCAGTTCCATTCGGCCTTGTCCTTACGAAGGCCGCGGGCCTTGGCGACATCAGGAAAGTCGGGTCCGGCAATATCGGCGCGACGAATGTCCTGCGCACCGGGCGCAAGGACCTTGCGCTCGCGACGCTGCTTCTCGACGGCGGCAAGGGCGCGATCGCCGTTCTCCTTGCGGGCGCCCTCGGCTGGCGCCCCGAGATCGCCGGCGCGGCGGCGTTTCTCGGCCATTGCTTTCCGGCCTGGTTGCAGTTCAAGGGCGGCAAGGGCGTCGCCACCTTTCTCGGGACGCTGATAGCGCTCTGGGCGCCGGCGGGCTTTTTCGCCTGCGCGATCTGGCTCTTTTTCGCGGCCGCGCTCCGCTATTCCTCGCTCGCCGCGCTCGCCGCCGCCGCAGCGGCGCCGCTCGTGCTTTTTTCGATGGGAAAGGCGGAATTCGCGATCGCCGCCGCGTTCATGGCGCTGCTCATTTTCGTCC
>JACADX010000416.1 GCA_013389125.1 Parvularculaceae bacterium
ATTTTGTATCAAATCTTTCCAATGGATCTACAATTTTTCCATCATCAAGGTACGCTTTTATTTCTTTCTTAAAAAACGATCTCTGTTGGGTTGCCAGAGAGTCTTCAAACCTTCGTAATCTCTCTGCCATTTTCTGCTGGAGTCTATTATTTTCATCATCACGATCTGCTTCCCCTTCAGAGGCATTAGGATCTGCATATTGTATGGAAAATCTTATCTTGGAAAAATCGACATTCATCCGACGCCGATCACGAGCCTCGCTGAATTCATCGAGCGAACGGCGATCGGCCCGGTGCCGGCGGCCGCCAATCTCCTCATCGGCGCCGCCTTCCACGCAACCTGGATCTCGCTTGCACTTTGGTCGCGCCGTCTTGACCGCGCCAAACACGGCGCCAAGGACGGCGTCACGGGGATGGGTTGATGAAAAGAGGCGCTGACGCCGCCTGCGTCGTCATCGGCGCGGGCGATGCTACCGGCGGGGCGATCGCGCGCGCTTTTGCGCGCGATGGATTGATCGCTTGCATCGCCCGGAGGCCGCGCCACGCCGACGCGCTGGAAAGGCTGGCGCAGTCGATCCGTAATGAGGGCTTCAAGGCGGTCGCCCTTCCGACGGACGCGCGCGATGAGGCGGCGATGATCGCCCTTTTTGACAGGGTCGAAGCGGAGTTCGCACCGATTGAGGTCGCCGTCTTCAACATCGGCGCGAACGTCAATTTCGGCATCGCGGAGACGACGGCGCAGGTATACCGGAAAGTCTGGGAAATGGGCGCCTTCGCCGGCTTCCTGACCGGGCGGGAAGCGGCGAAGAGAATGGTTCCGCGCAGGAAAGGCACGATCATCTTCACCGGCGCGACCGCAAGCCTTCGAGGCGCCGCGGGTTATTCAGCCTTCGCCGGCGCCAAGCACGCGCTTCGCGCGCTGGCGCAATCGATGGCGCGCGAATTGGGCCCGAAGAACATCCATGTCGCGCATGTGATCATTGACGGCGCCATTGACACCGATTTCATCCGCGGCGTTATGCCGGACGTCGACCTCAGGCGCGCCGACGACGCCATCTTGTCGCCGGATGCGATTGCGGAGAATTACGTTCACCTGCACCGACAGCCGCGCTCCGCGTGGACGCACGAACTTGACCTCCGACCATGGATCGAAACGTTCTGACCGCGACTTGCGCTGCCCGCCGCCTGGATCATCGGGCGCGATTTCCGAATCGCGCCCGACGATCAAATGGTTATTCTAGCGCGCCTTTTCGCGCAAAACCGGTTTCCACTCTTGCGCCTGGCGCGCTGGCAATTCGCCGATGATGCAGATCTATGACAGTCTCGCCCGCGAAAAGCGGCTCTTCGTTCCCGGCGACCCTGCGCGGGTGACGATCTATGTGTGCGGCCCGACCGTCTATGACCACGCGCATATCGGCAATTTCCGCGCCGCGGTCGTCTTCGACCTCCTCTTCCGCCTTCTCCGCCGGCGCTATGGCGAGAAAGCCGTCGTTTACGCGCGCAACTTCACCGATATCGACGACAAGATCATCAAGGCCTCGCAAGAAACTGGCGTTCCGATTTCCGAGATCACGGCGAAATACGCCCGGATCTATGATGAAGAGCTCGCCGCCTTCAACTGCCTGCCGCCGACCTTGAAGCCATGCGCGACCGGCCACATCGCCGAGATGATTTCGCTGACTGAGCGTCTCGTCGCGATGGGCTGCGCTTACGTCGCCGATGGGCATGTTCTCTTTTCAGTCGGCAAGTTCAGAGAGTACGGCCGGCTCTCGGGCGCCGACGCCGATGAACGCCTCGCCGGCGCGCGGGTCGAAGTTGCTCCCTATAAGGAAAATGCGGCGGATTTCGTGCTCTGGAAGCCGTCGACGCCGGACGAGCCTGGCTGGGAAAGCCCCTGGGGACGCGGCCGGCCAGGCTGGCACCTTGAGTGCTCGGCGATGATCGAAAAGGCGCTCGGGGAAACGATCGACATCCATGGCGGCGGACAGGACCTCAAATTCCCGCACCATGAAAACGAAATCGCCCAGTCTTCCTGCGCCCATGGCGGCGCGCCGCTCGCGCGCTACTGGGCGCATAACGGCTTCCTCAACATGGGCGCCGACAAGATGTCGAAGTCGCTCGGCAATGTCGCCCTGCCGCGCGATCTTCTCAAGAAGCATCACGGCGAAACGCTGCGTTTTGCGCTCCTCTCCGCGCATTACCGCCAGCCGCTCGAATGGACGGACGACCTCATCGAGCAGTCGAAGAAGCAGCTCGACCGCTTCTATCGGCTCTTCAATGAGGCGCCGCCGACGGAGATTGTCGAGGCGCCTGAAAGCGTCGTCCTGTCGCTCGAAGACGACATGAATACGCCCGAAGCGATCGCGGGCCTCCACGATCTGCGCGACATCGCAATGCAGCTCAACGGCGAGCCGAAGCGCCGCGCCGCCGCGCGCCTCAAAGCCGCCGGCGAGCTCATGGGATTTTTCGCGAACGATCCCGCGGCGTGGTTCAAGTGGAGCCCGCAAGGCGAGGGGCTGTCGGCCGAAGCGATCGACGCGAAGCTCGCCGAACGCGCCGCCGCAAGGAAAGCGAAAGACTTCAAAACGTCGGACATAATTCGCGATGAACTCGCCGCGCAAGGGGTCGTCATTGAGGATGGGCCGCAGGGCGCGACGTGGCGGAGGGGATGATGACGGGCGCGTTGCCGATATTTAGCGCCGCGTCGCTTGATGAGGACGCCGCCGCCGTCCGCGCCGCCTTTGACGAAGCCGGCGTCGTGATCCTCGAGGGTTTCGCGACGGCGGCGGAATGCGCGGCGCTGAAGACCCGCGCGTTCGAGCTCGTCGACG
>JACADX010000098.1 GCA_013389125.1 Parvularculaceae bacterium
AGGCCTTCCGGGTGATGACGTTGACGACGCCGCCCGTGGCGTTGCGGCCGAAGAGCGTCCCCTGGGGCCCGCGAAGGATTTCAAGGCGCTCAACGTCGAAGAATTCCGTTTCGAACAAACGCGGCGACTGCAGGAAGAAGTCGTTCATATGGATCGACGTCGAAGGCTCAGTCGAAGCGCCGACGGCGAGGGCGCCGATGCCGCGGATCGAGATCGACGACGCAGTGAACTGCGACTTCGAGAAGGCGAAGTTCGGGATGTTGAACTGGATGTCCTGGAAAGTCTCAAGCTGGCGGGCGCCGAGATCCTCGCCGCCGAAGGCGGAGACGGCGATCGGAACGTCCTGGACCGATTGTTCCTGGCGCTGAGCGGTGACGACGATCTCATCGCTGATCGACTGGGCGAAGGCGGACGTCGCCGCGATCGCGCCGACGCCGGCGCCGCAAAGCAGCCGTCCCGTCATGGAAACGAGACCCTTGGTAGCTCTCATGGATAACCCCTTTTTGCGCCCCTCCCTGACGGGGCAATTCTGACGCGCCGACCGGGAGGCCCGCGCGTTCGGACTGGCAGTATTCGCCCGCATTCACGCTGCCGTAAAGTAAACGTGACCGCCGCAAATGCGCGGCCCCAAGGACCGTGCCAAAATTGCAACAAAAGGTGAGTCCGGCCGGGCCTGCCGCAACCACGCTGACCTCGGCGGCGCGGCCGCCTGCACTTTGGCGGGAATGCGCTTTGGCGGGAACATGCCGGGACCGGCGCGCCGAGCGCTGGCCCGCCGGTCGGCGGCTGGTGGGCGCGGCAGGGTTCGAACCTGCGACCCCTACGGTGTGAACGTAGTGCTCTACCGCTGAGCTACGCGCCCGACGCTGCGGATGGCGCCCCTCTTAGAGGCTCCCCGTGGATGGTCAAGCGGATCGCCGCCCTACGCGGCGGCGGCGGCGGCGCGAACGCGCCCGCGCGGAAGAATGAGGAAAGCGCTCGTTCCGGCGCCAGGTTCGGAGGAAAGCCGGAGCCGGCCTTGATGGGCCTGCATCACCGCGTTGACGAGGGGAAGTCCGAGGCCAAGGCCTTCCCGAGAGCGGCGAAGCGACATGTCCGTCTGGCTGAAAGGCAAGGTCAGCCGCTCAAGGCGCTCAGGCGTAATGCCGGGACCGTCATCCTTAATGAGAATGGCGAGATCGCCGCTCGGCGTCTGCGCGGCGCCGATCGTGATTTTGACGCCGGGCGGGGCGAATTTCACCGCATTGTCGACCAGTTTGCCGATCGAACGCGCGACGAGCGCGCGGTCGCAGCAGATTTCCATCGCGCCCGATTTGACCGCCCGGCGAAGCTCGGCCCGGGCCGTTGAAAGCGTCTTTTCGAGCGGCGCGAGCGCGAGGTCGATGAGGTCCTCGAGCGAACAGTCGACCTCGTTCAAGGTGATCGGGCCTGACCGCGCGTCCGACGCGAGCAGCATGTCCGAGACCGAATTGAGGAGCCGCTTGCCGCCCTCGACGATGTAGTCGGCATACTCCTTATGCAGATGATCATTCTCGCGGTCGAACTGCGCGGCGAGAATCTGCCCGAAGCCGATGATGGCGTTGAGCGGCGTCCGGAGCTCGTGGCTCATCACCGAAAGGAGGCTGTCCTTGAACCGCGATCCCGCCTCGGCGGCGTCGCGGGCGCGACGCAGCTCCTGCCGGTCCTCGCTCGCCTTCAGCACGAAACGCACCGACTGCGTGAAAAGCGTCCAGTTTATCGGCTTTGCGAGGAACGACGTCGCGCCGGCGGCGAAGGCTTTTTCGACGGCGTCCTCGCGCTCGCTGCCGGTGACGACGATAATCGGCGTCGCGGCGATCGCCGCGTCGGCGCGAATCGCGCGCGTCAGCTCGTAGCCGCCCATCGCCGGCATGTCGACGTCCGAGATGACGAGATCGGCGCCCTCCGCCTTCAGCTTTGAAAGCCCGGCGACGCCGTTGTCGGCGGTCAAGGCCGAATAGCCGGCCTCGACGAGCTTTGCGGAGGCGAGCTCGCGCATGATCGGATCGTCGTCCACCACAAGAACCCGGGCCGGCGCCTTCGCCATGCGAACTCATTCCCCTTGATGCGCCGGCGACCCGCGACAAGGCGCGGTTCCTCGGGCGCCATCTTTATTCCGGTATCTGGTTAACGAATCGCTGATCGATCGCGAGCAATCAAATCGCAATTAATTTCGGCTAACCATGCCGCACCGCGCTGGAGACCGGGCCGCAATGGCGCAACGCAGGATTTCGCTGAGGAACCAGCTGACGCTGCTGGTCGTCACCGCCGTGTTCGGCGCCGTCGCCTTGTCGACCGCCTCATTCGTCGGCCGCGAAGCGATGCAATACGGCGCCGAGCGGACGCGCGAGCTTCAATCGAACGCCGCGGTCTTCGCCGCGACGATTTCGAGCGCGGTGTCGGCGGACGACCGGCGCGCGACCCTTGAAGCGTTGCGGGCGATCGCGGAAATGCCGCATTTGAGCCACGTCCGCGTCGAGCGCGTCGACGGGTCGGTTTTCGTCGAGCTCGGGGACGCCGTCGCCCTCGCGCCCCGCGACGCGTCGGCGGAGCCGATGAACGTCCTCGAGCTTTTGCGCGCGGATTCGCTTTCGGCGCGCGCGCCGATCATCAACGGCGGCGATGTCGTCGGCGCCATTTCGCTGAGCGCCGACACGTCAGAGCTCGGCCGCCATATTCTCGGAATATTCTGGGACGCGATTTCCGCCGCGGCGTTTTCGGCGACGGTCGGCCTTCTCCTTGCGCTGCGCATGCAGCGCAGCGTCACAAGCCCGATCATCGATCTGGCGCGGGTCATGCGCGACGTGCGCGAAAGCGACGATTTCGGCGTCCGCGCGACCCGCGTCAGCGCCAACGAGGCCGGCGATCTTGTCGACGCCTTCAACGACATGCTCGACAAGATCCAGGATCGCGACGCGCGGCTGCTCGCGCAGCAGGAGAACCTCCAAAAGATCGTCACCATGCGAACGCGGGAGCTGAAGCTCGCCAAGGAGGCGGCGGAGGCGGCCAACAGCGCGAAGTCGGAGTTCCTCGCGGCGATGAGCCACGAGATCCGCACGCCGATGAACGGCCTTCTCGTGATGGCGGAACTGATCAGCAATTCGGACCTTGCGCCGCGTCAGAAACGCTACGCCGAAGTCATCGTGCGATCGGGGCAGAGCCTCCTCTCGATCATCAACGACATCCTCGACTTCTCGAAAATCGAGGCCGGCAAGCTCGAACTTGAAAAAATTCCGATGCGCCCGGCCGAAGTCATTTCCGACGTCATCAGCGTCTTTTGGGAGCGCGCGGCGAAGGCCGGCCTCGACCTCGCTTCCTACATCGGCCCCGGCGTCCCCGAAGTCATCGAAGGCGACCCGGTCCGCGTCAACCAGATCCTGTCGAACCTCGTCAATAACGCCCTGAAATTCACCCAGCGCGGCAGCGTCATCGTCACCGCGCGCCGGGTCGGCGGCGAGGCCGGCGCCTGCGACATCGAATTTTCGGTCGCCGACACCGGCGTCGGAATCGCGCCGGACAAGCAGGCGAAGATCTTCGACGCGTTCTCGCAGGCCGACCAGTCGACAACGCGCAAATACGGGGGCACCGGCCTTGGCCTTGCAATCTGCAAGAAGCTCGTCTCGGCGATGGGCGGCGCGATCGGCGTCGCAAGCCGCGAAGGCAAGGGCTCGCGCTTCCATTTCACGATCTCGACGAAGGAAATCGAGGCGCCGCGGCCGATCGTTCGGGCGCGATCCGACATGCGGGCGGTCGTCGCCGTCCCAGGCAGCGCGACGCCGATCATGATCGCCAAATATCTTGAAGAAGCGGGCGTCGCCGTTCAGCTCGTCACGAGCGACAGCCCGATCGAATCGCATATCGCCTTCGCCAACATCATCTTCGCCGCGCCGGACTACCTTGCGGTGCTCAATTCGATCCTCGAGGGCGATCCGCAGCATTGGATGCCGGCGCGCGTGTGCATCAGCGAGCTCGGCGACGACGCGTCCGACCGGCTGTTGACCGAGGGCATCGCCGAAGATCTGCTCGTCAGGCCGATCAGCCGTCGCGACATTTTCGATCAGATCGAACGCGTGGTCGAGGGCCGCATGCGCGGACGCGCCGCGCTGCGCGGGGAGCCTGCGGCGATCAAAGACGCGCCGACCTTCAGCGGCGCGAAGGTCCTCGCCGCGGACGACAGCGCGGTGAACCGCGAAGTCGTCAAGGAGGCGTTGACGCGGCTTTGCATCGACGCGACGCTCGCCGCCGACGGCGCCGAAGCGGTCCGCGCCTTCGAGGCTGGCCAGTTCGATCTCATTTTGATGGATTGTTCGATGCCGGTCGTCGACGGTTTCGAGGCGACGCGGCGGATCCGCGCGCTTGAAGCCGCAGCGGGGCGCAGGCGGACTCCGATCATCGCCCTCACCGCGCATGTCGAAGGCGCGGCGGAAGACTGGCGCGCCGCCGGCATGGACGACTTCGTGACAAAGCCGTTCACGCTTCTCCAGCTCGCCGGCGGAATTGCGCGTCACGTCAAGCCGACGTCGACGAGCGCGGCGGTCCATTTGTCCGCGCCCGCAGCGGCGCGCGCCTACCGCAAATTCGACCCGCGCGTGCTTGAAGAGCTTGCGGCGATGCAAGTCGACGGCCGCGATCTCGTCGCGCGGTCGCTGGATCTTTTCAGGGCGCACTCGAAAGAAGCGATGATGCGCCTCGCCCAGGCTTCGCGCTCGCGCGATGGCAAGGAAATCGCCAGCGCGGCTCACGCGCTGAAATCGATGTCCTACAATGTCGGCGCCCGCGCGCTCGGCGAGGCGTGCGCGATGGTCGAGCGCAAGTCGACGGACATCGCGGGACTGCCGGAGCTGTTGCGCGCGGTTCGCGCCGAATATTCGGCGACCATCAACGAAATCCCGACGATCCTGAAGGACTTTGCGCGCGCCGCGGCGTAATCAGTGAATCCGGATCGACACCCGGACGCAGCCGATGACTTTCGGCGGCGCATCAAGATAGACCGGCCCGTAAGAAGGGTTCATCGTCGCCGGTTCGAGCCTCAGGGGATTATCCCTGTACCGACGAATGACCGGCCCCTCCTCAAGCATGAAGAGGCCGAATGACCCGTCCGCCGGCCGGCGGTCGGCGTAGTCGATGACGACGATGGCGTTTTTCGGAAAAGCAAGGTCGATCGCTTCGTCATCGACGAACACAGCGAACACTTTCTCCGCGCCCGAAGTGACGGGAATATAGTCCTCGGCGGCTTCATGAGGGTCCGCGGAGGCGTCCTCGTAAAGGCGCGCCGCGTCGGCGAAGCTGATCACCGGCGTATGGCGCAAGGGTCGGCGGATATAGGCGGCGGCCGGATGCTTGTCCGTTTCCACGGCGGATCTGACGCCGCTCGCCAGCCAGTCCGCCGACACCTGAAGCGCCTCGGCGATCTTCGCCAGCATCAGCCGTCTTGGATCGTGGACGCCGCTTTCCCAGTTTGCGACCGCCGGCTGCGTGACGCCGACCCGCTCGGCAAGATCGGCCTGGCTGAGGCCGCGCTTCTTGCGCGCCGACCGAATTCGGTCGCCGATCGATAGCGGTTCAAGGATGTCGGCGAGATCGGCGTCGTGTTGCATGAGGTCCCAAAAAATAAGTTTTTCTTATATAGAGCCCCATGCAAAGCATCACAAGCATCGACCCGTACAGCGGATAAAGCTGCATGGATTGGCGATTTTCTGCCAAAACAGTATGCCCAAATTTTTTCTGGAGTCCTTGAAAAAATCAGCCCCGCTTATATTCTCGCGGCGGCTCGGCTTTTTGAGGTGTTGGCATGTCGGATCATTGCACGGACGACGGCGCGGCGCGGCTGGCGGCGAAAATCCGGGATTATTGGCGCCGGAAGGGCTTTGATGTTGAGGTTAATCTGAGGCCGGAAGGGTTTGTTTCAACCATGCGTTCGGCGCGCACGGATCTGCGCAGCGACATGGTCAACGGCATGCCGCGGCGGATCGGCCTGCCCGCGACGCCATAGGCGGCGGGCGCGCCGGGCGTAAACGGCCGAATCGGCAGTTGCGCACGCGACGCTTCAGGGACGCTGCGACGCCGCCCAGCGCACCAGAGGCGGCAGTTCCCCATAGGTCGAAAACAGCGACAGCGCCTCGTCGCAAAGATCGAGCGGCCCATAGCCGAACCTTGCGACAAGACAGGGAACGCCCGCCGCCGCCGCGGCCCTTATGTCGGTGTCGCTGTCGCCGACAAGAACGGCCTTCGCGCCGCCGGTTTCTTCGATGCAGCGCCTTACCGGACGCGGATCGGGCTTTGCGGCGCCGGCCGTATCGCCGCCGATGAGCGCGTCAAAAAGGCCGCCGACGCCAAGCGCGCCGACCAGCGCGCGCGCCAGCTCTTCACGCTTGTTGGTGCAGATGGCGATCGACGCGCCATCGTCCTTGAGGGCCTTGATCGCGTCGATCGCGCCGGGAAAAGGCGACGACCTGACCGCGATATTCGCCCTGTAATGCGCGACGAAGGCCGCGACCGCCGCGTCCAGCGCCGTCTCGCTCGCCGGCGGCGCGCCGGCCTCCGCGAGCCCCGCCTTCAACATCGCGCGCGCCCCATGGCCGATGAGATGGCGCACGCTCTCAAGAGGCGCGGGCCTGAGGCCCGCCTGCCGCAGCACATGGTTCATTGACGCCGCAAGGTCCCCGGCGGTGTCGATCAGCGTGCCGTCGAGATCAAACAGCACGGCCACGCCGGCGAGCGGTCCTCGCATTTACAACTCCTGCGGCCGCCGCCAAAAGACGTCAGCGTCATGTCGTGCGCCTCCTACCCGAGTCGCGAGGGTCAATGAACAAGTCCTCTGTCGCCGCCGTCATTCTCGCCGCCGGCCAGGGCGTCAGGATGAGATCGGCGACGCCCAAGGTCCTCCATCACGTCGGCGGAAGGTCGATGCTCGCGCATGTGATGGCGACGGCGGGGGAACTCGCGCCGGCGCGCCTTGCCGTCGTCATCGGCGATCATGCGCCGGGTGTCGGCGACGCCGCGCGCGCCGCGCGCGCCGACGTCGCGGTCGCGATCCAGGCGCCGCCGCGCGGCACCGGCGACGCGGTGATGAAAGCGATGCCGGCGCTTGAAGGATTTGCGGGCGTCGTCGTCGTCCTTTACGCCGACACGCCGCTTGTGACTGC